>JBDKHD010000048.1:0-9935 GCA_039797885.1 Pseudomonadota bacterium | reverse complement strand
CATGGGTAAATCGGCAAAGATATTTTCACCACCACAAAGCTCAAGCAGTTTGGAAATAAAACTGTTTTTATTTTGCGTTAAAATAGGCTCATTCCACACCTGATAAAATACGCGAACCGTCTTTTTATTTGCGTTCGTCTTTTTTAATTGTTCTACTTTTTGCAAAAAATCCTGAGCGGTTTTTTGGCTTTGCGCTTGCCGACCTGTAATCTCGCCAATTTGGTTTAGATTGCGCGCTATGTCGTCGAAGCTATTGGTATTAATTGCAAAAAGCGGCAGTTTTAATTGCCTAAGCCGCTCGATTTCACGCACAGGATTGCCTTCAGGCCAATATAAAATGACATCGGGCTTTAGCGCAAAAATAGCCTCGATATTAAAACCCGCATAGCCGCCGACATTGGGGATTTTCTTGGCCTCTTCGGGGTAATCGGAATAATCCACCACGCCTACCAAAGCCTGCTGCGCACCCGCACTGTAAACCAGCTCCACCGCATGGGGAGTCAGGGCTACTATGCGCGTGACGGGGGTTTTTAAATGCAAAACCTGCCCCAAGTCATCGGTTACATCCAGCGCCCAAACACGGGCCATTATTAGCCACAAACAGGCCAAGATTATTTTTTTCATAATGCGGTTTTTACCTCTTTCTTTAACGCCGCGACTAGCCTTGGTATTTCTATCTCTTTAGGTAAGCCTAAGCGAATTAAATTTTCTTTGACAAAGGCGCGCACCCAAATGCGCTGTTTGGCCAAATGCCGCTGCATTTTTTTGGCATCACTGACCGCAAGCGTAATAAAAAGCGACTGCGCGCCTTGCACCGTAAAACCAAGCTGCGTGATTTCAGCCAATAGCTGTTGCTGTATTTTGGCAAGACGCGCGCGCTGCATCTTCTGCCACGGTTCATCTTGCAAAACCGTTGCCGCCACGTGCTGCACCCAGAGTGCCACAGGCCAAGGGCCAATGTGCGTGGCTAAAGCCTCCCGCACTGGTATGGCAGCAAAAACAAAGCCCACGCGCGCGCCCGCCAAGCCAAAAAACTTGCCCAAGGAGCGCAGCACCACCGTATTTTCGTTCAAGGGCTGCGCCAATAAACTGTGGTTGGGCAGGCAGTCGATAAAGGCTTCATCGACAATTAAATAGCCGTTTTTTTGCTGCAATAATTTCGCCCATAGACGCAATGTATCTGAAGATGTTTGCTGAGCCGTGGGGTTGTTGGGGCTCACCAAAATAAGCACATCGGGTAAGTTTTTATTTTCCAAAAAAGCCTGCTCGATTTCGGCGGCGCTTTTTGCCAGCACCTCGTGCCCAGCCAAACGCCAGCTCAACTCATGCTCGGCGAAACTGACATCCTGCACCCAAACTTGCGTGCGCGAAAAACACCGCGCCAAAGCGCGAATGGCCTGCATACTGCCTGCGCAAAGCAGCCCCTCTTGGCCGTAGTAGGCACGACAAGCCAGTGCCAGCTCAGGCAATAAAAACGGTAAATGCTGCAAAGACGCCACAGGCATTGGCCCATGCTCCTGCGCCCAACTGTAAGGGCTTACCGCCGCCGAAATATCCAGCCAGCTTGAGGCTTCGCCGCCGTACTGAATAAGGGCGGCAGACAAATTCGCACCGTGCTCCAAAGGCAAAAAAGTGGGTTTTAATTCAGCCATAACGACGCCACATCCCAAAATAAAATCGCTAAAATCCACAAGAATAAAGCTTTAATAACTAAAATCTGGCCGCGTTTTAAATCATTAAGCTGCGCCATCGCGCCTGCACCCATTATCGGTTTGGCGCACCACTGCCCTGCATAATAAGCACCCGCACTTAAACGCACATTTAACGCCCCCGCCCCTGCACAAAATACGGGACCTGCATTGGGGCTATCGCAATGTTTTGCTTGAGTGCGTAAGCACCGCCACGCCTGTTTTTTATGCTCGCCAACAAGCACAAAAGCACTGGCCACTAAACGCGCAGGCACAAAAGCCAGCGCATCATCTAAGCGCGCCGCCGCCCATCCAAAATAATAAAACCGTGAATTTTTATAGCCCCACATGGCATCCAAGGTATTGCTCAGTCTATGCAAAAACGCCCCCACCGCGCCCCCTAAAGCAAACCAAAATAAACTCGCAAAAAGTGCATCCAAAGAATTTTCAAGCCAAGTTTCTAGCGTAGCCTGTGCCACTTGCTCGCCATCTAATAGTTGAGTGTCGCGGCTGACGATTAAACTCAGTTTTTCTCTGGCCAAAATTAAATCGTTGGCCTGTAGTGCCTCGCGCACCGCACCGACATGCTCAAATAAACTTTTAAAACCCACGCAAAAATACAGCACAATAATTTCAAGCAAAGCCCACAGCCAAAAATACGGCGCAATCAGCACACACAAACCCGCCAAAATCAGCACAGGCAACAAGGCCAAACACAAAGCCAGCACACCTAAAGCGCGTCCAAAAAACACAGAGTTGGGTTTGATATTTAGATTTTTTTCTAAAAAAATCGCGTAACGGCCAAAGCCTACCAGTGGATGAAAACGCCGCGCCTCACCCAATAAAAAATCCAAAATTAAAGCACTTAATGTAAAAACAAACACCGAATTATCCTGCAAAAAAAGGCGTGCAGCATAGCAGAAACTCCTTGTTCAAACCGCTGACAAAACCTGACGCGTACGATTTTTAACAAATTATTACTAAAGTCGCATTGTTCCTATTGGTGGATGCGCCTATTTTTCCGCGTTTTCGCCCACGCCGAGTAAACCACCACCATGACCAACGCCGACATTGTTTTTCAAAGTTACGGCCGTAGCTGCAACCAACCCGCTTTCTACGACACTTTTTATAATATATTTATGGGCAAATCCCCTGCCATTCGCGCCATGTTCGTCAACACCAATATGGAAAAACAACACGGCCTGCTGCGTGGCGGTATTTTGTGGCTAATCATGCACGCTCGCGGCATGTCCGATAGCAAAATCCACGCCCTTGGCAAAAGCCACAACCGTATGCATTTGAATGTGCATCCGTCTTTTTACGCCATCTGGCTTGATGCCCTGATGGAAAGCCTGTCCGCGCACGATCCGCAATTTAGCCCCGACCTTGAAAACATCTGGCGTAAAACCTTGCAGCCGTCCATCGACTTAATCATTAACCATTACGACCAAGCCTAAGAGGTGGTAGACTCACCTCTTTTTTCAAGAAGCCCTATGTCTAAGCGCCCTCACTCCTTCGCCAAAAGCCCCAGCATCCGTAAAGAGCAGAACTTTCCACAGCAGCTTGATACCCTGTGGCAACGCTATTTGCAGGACAAACCCGCCGCGCTCGACCGCTGGTTTGGTAAAGAGCGCCCTGCGGGCATGGAGGTCAAACGCTGGCTGTCCCTGAACGAGGGCATCATGATGGCCGTACGTTTTCAACAGCTGGCGGTGCTCTTGGAGATTCTGATTCAGCACCCCAATCTCGACATCGAGCGCTTTGACAACGAGTACTCCAGCAAGCAGCTGGAAAAGCTCCCCAGCCCTTTCTTTTGGCACTGGCTGGAGCTGCGCACGCAAAATCAATGGGGTTTTGGCCGCGATATCAAACAGCAAGAAAAACGCCTCGCTTTTTTTGAAAAAATCCGTGACCTAGCGCAGGCCCAGCCACTTTCACCCTTGGGCATGATCTGGCATGGCTTGCGCCCGCAATGGCTGCCAAAGTTCCAAGAACGCGCCACACAAAGCCTGTGGTCGCAGGCCGATTTAAGCCGTTTTATTCAGGGGCAAAACAATACCCCGCCTTTGTGGTTACGCATTAACCGCCTACTGCAAGACGACAGCGCCGACTCGCTAAAAAATCTACAGCAGCAGCTTTTGGATGGCGGCATCAACTGCCAGCTGCGCCAAAACCACCTCTATGCCATGGGCGGCAAAGGCGTGCAGGGGCACGAGCTGTACCGTACTGGCAAAATCGAAATTCAAGACCTTGCCAGCCAGCAAGCTGCCTTTGCCTTGCAGGTGCAGCCTGGCGACAAAGTCTGGGATGCCTGCGCCGGTGCGGGCGGCAAAGCCTTAGCCCTTGCCAGTGCGCTAAATAACAAGGGCGCGCTGATTGCCACCGACTTGCACGAATTCAAACTCAACGAGCTGAAAAAACGCGCCTCGCGCGCGGGCGTGCGCAACATTCGCACCTTCGCGTGGCAAGGCGAAGAAGCGCTGCGCCTGCCGCAAGAAATCGCCCGCCAAGGTGGCTTTGATAAAATTTTGCTCGACGTGCCCTGCACCGCTTCAGGCACTTGGCGCCGTAACGCCGATGCGCGCTGGAACTTCAACCCCGACAGCCTCGACGAGCTGCTGGCACTGCAACAGCGCTTGCTTCGTCTTGCCGCTCAGTCACTACGCACAGGCGGCACGCTGGCTTATGTCACTTGCAGCTGGCTCAAAAGCGAAAACGAAGATCAAATCGCACGTTTTATGCAGGAATCGGGCTTTACCCTGCTGGAGCAAAAAATGCTTGGCGCGCCGCTGCAAGACAGCGATACGCTCTTTGTGGCGCTGCTGCGTAAAGCCTAATTCACACCACGAGCGTGGTGGCAAGGCTGCAAAAAGAACGGGGCGGAGTATGATGGAGCCTTCTTTGTTACTAAGGCTCTCTTATGTCTTCGCCCAAACACGCAGCGGCAACGGCCATCATTCATAACCGCCGCCCTTACCAAGATTGCGACAGCCCCTTTGCCCCCACCTTCAACAGCACCAACTTTATTTTCAAAAACACCCAAGAGCTGCTTGAAACCATAGACGGAAAGCGCGAGGGCTATTTGTATACGCGCTGGGGCGCGAACCCGACTATTTTAGAGCTGGAGCAAGGCTTGGCTTTGCTGGAGCAAGCCGAAGGTGCGCTGGCCTTTGGCTCGGGCATGGCCGCTATTTCCGCCACGCTCTTGGCGCATGGCCGCCAAGGTATTTTATGCCTAGGCGATCTTTACGGCGGCACTCAGACCTTACTGAACAAGCACCTCGCCTTGCTTGGCATCCCAGTTCACTATCTGCGCTACGAAGACTTTGGCCAGCTACCCAGCCTGATTAAAGCGGGCTTGCTGCTCTACTGTGAAACCCCCGCCAACCCCACTTTGCGCCTGATCGACTTAAAAGCCATGGCCGATCTTGCCCACGATCGCGGCGCGCTCTTGGCGGTGGACAACAGCTTTGCCACGCCCATCAACCAACAGCCACTAACACTGGGCGCCGACTTAGTACTGCACAGCGCCAGCAAATACCTAGGCGGCCACAGCGACATTACCGCAGGGGCGGTGATGGCGCGCACGGAATTGCTCAAGCCCATTGCCGCATGGCGCACCAGCTTGGGTCAAATCATCAGCCCAGGGGTGGCGGCTTTGCTGTCGCGCAGCTTGCGTACCCTGCCTTTGCGCATGCGCGAACACAACGCCAATGCCCTAAACCTCGCCATCGCCCTAGATAAGCACCCCAAAATCAGCCGCGTGCTCTACCCAGGCTTGCCGCATAACCCCGACTTTGAACTGGCCAAACGCCAGATGCACGGCTTTGGCGGCATGGTGACGATTGAGGTTAAAGGCGGATGCGCAGCGGCAGAAAAAGCTGCGGATAACTTGAAAATATTTTTACTGGCCACAAGCCTTGGCGGCGTGGAAAGCCTCGTCAGCCAGCCTGTGGCCACCAGCCACCACTCAATCAGCGCCCAGGAGCGCGCACGCCAAGGCATCAGCGATGGTATGCTGCGCTTGTCTGTGGGCTTGGAAAACGTCGCGGATTTAATCGCCGACTTGGAACAGGCGTTGAATGCTTAGCGTTGGGTGTTGGGTGTTGGGTGTTGGGTGTAACTGAGGATTTATAGGTGAAAAATAAAGTTAAAATTTTTTTGATATTGATAGCGGCATGGGCTGC
Organism: Pseudomonadota bacterium; assembly: GCA_039797885.1. Lineage (GTDB taxonomy): Bacteria > Pseudomonadota > Gammaproteobacteria > Pseudomonadales > Oceanobacteraceae > Venatoribacter. Next base: position 4,060 of record JBDKHD010000048.1, on the reverse strand, counting down.
CAGCAGTGCAATCGCGGCTCCTGCTGCCAATATCGAACTGTATTACGCTGGGCATGTTTTTCGCGTGCCTGCCAACCCCGCTGTTATCGCGGCCACAGGAGGTGATGACAACATCCTGCTCCTACGCTATAGCAGCGATAAAAGCAAAAAATACTTGGCGTTTTCCAATATGAAATCGGAAACAAACCTAGACTTTGGTTGCGCAACCGCACAATTTTTCGAGGCTCTTTTTACCTCAAGACTCGATACGAGCTGTCATCAAGAGGTGCTGAACAGCTTTAAAAAAACCTTTATCGACGGGCGCGATGTGGGCAAATGGTCGAGTGAGAAATTGACGCTGTATTTCAGCATCCACAACGAGAAGTCCTTTTTATTTGCTTTTGATGCCACAGGTAAATCCATAAAAATAGATTCGGACTTTCTGTCGAAAACGGAATTAAAAAATCTGGTTAATGGCGTGCAGTAACACTGCTAAACGCCTAGCGTAAAAAAAGCAGCCGAAGCTGCTTTTTTTATTTAGATGCAGAAGGATTTCAACGGCGGGAAACCGTTAAATTCAATCGCACTGTAGGTGGTGGTGTAAGCACCGGTCGAGAACCAGTAAATACGGTCACCCATAGCTAGGTTCAAAGGCAGCTTGTACTTGTAGTTTTCATACAAAATATCCGCGCTGTCGCAGGTGGGGCCAGCCAGAATCACCGACTCGTCTTCGCCTTTTTTCTCCACATAAAGTGGGTACTTAATGGATTCGTCCATGGTTTCGATCAAACCACCGAACTTACCCACGTCTACGAACATCCAGCGGTGCAAGCCTGTGCGGTCCTTGCGGCTGATCAAAACGATTTCGCTGACCAGCATACCCGCGTTGGCCACCAAAGAACGGCCAGGCTCAAGGATGATTTCTGGCAGATCGTCACCGAAGTCTTCTTTGAGGAAACGGGTGATTTCTTCGGCGTAGGTTTTCAGGTCGTTGGTACGGCTGATGTAGTTGGCAGGGAAACCGCCACCCATGTTGATCATTTTCAGCTCGATGCCGTCTTCTTCGCGCAAGCGATCAAAAATCACTTTCACTTTAGAAATGGCCGAGTCCCATGCGCCGATATCACGTTGCTGTGAGCCTACGTGGAAAGAAATACCGTAAGGCACCAAGCCCAGCTGACGCGCCAAAATGCACAGATCCAGCGCCATGTCGGTTTGGCAGCCGAATTTACGCGACAGCGGCCAGTCGGCGGTTTCTGAGCCTTCGGTGAGAATACGCACAAACACGCGCGCACCAGGGGCGGCGGCCGCGATATTACGCAGGTCGGCTTCGGAGTCGGTAGCGAACAAAGTCACGCCTTTTTCGTGAAAATAACGAATGTCAGCGGCTTTTTTAATAGTATTACCATAGCTAATACGATCGCCCGTTACGCCTTGTGCCAGCACTTTATCCAGCTCATAACGAGAGGCCACGTCAAAGCAGCAGCCTTTATCACGCAAGATACCCAGCAGCTCAGGCATGGGGTTGGCTTTAATCGCGTAATAGGTTTTGGCATAAGGGAAGCTGGTCATCAGCTCATCGAGCTGGCGAGCAAAAGTCTTGCTGTCGACCACCAAGAAAGGCGTTTCTTCCTGGCTGTCAGCAAATTTTTTCAGGCGCTCAAAAGCGTCGCGGTCGTAATAATCTAATGGGTCAGTAACCATTGGGCTCGCTACCTCCTTACTCGGTCAGCGTGAAGTGAAAGTGCGCAAAGATAGGCTGTTACAGATTTATGTACAGCAATAATTCCTTATTATAACGATAAATTTTTTTGCATTAGACCTAGGTCGCAGTCATCACAGAAACAGAATCAAGCCAGTACCTATTTTGTGTTATTCTTGGCGTCCTATTTTTTCTCGATCTGGCCTCTTATGCTGCGTCTTTTTGAACGGTGGGTGAACCCTTTTCCTCCTGAGCATCCTGGCGAACCCCCCAAGGGCTTGTGGGCGTTTTGTCGGCACTATACGCGTGGCGTTGAACGGCCACTTCTAACCATGTCGGTAATGACGGCACTGCTTGCCATCCTTGAGGTGCAGCTCTTTGGTTTTATGGGGCAGCTTGTAGATTGGCTGTCCAGTAAAAACCCCGATACTTTTTTAAACGATGAAAAAGGCGAGCTGCTGTTTATGGCGGCCACGCTGCTGATTGCCCTACCTTTGGTCAACTTTTTACACAATCTAGTGGTGCATCAAACCCTACTGGGCAACTACCCGATGAAAATCCGCTGGCTGGCGCACCGCTATTTACTGAACCAAAGCCTGTCGTTTTACCAAGACGAGTTTGCAGGACGCTTGGCCACCAAAGTGATGCAAACCGCACTGGCGGTGCGAGAAACCGTGATGAAACTGCTGGATGTGATGGTTTACATACTGGTGTACTTCACGGCGGTCTTTATCATGGTTGCCAAGGCCGACTACCGTCTGATGCTGCCAATGGCGGTGTGGCTGCTGGCTTACGTTCTGGCGCAGCTGTACTTTGTGCCACGCTTAAAACGGGTGGCGACCGAGCAAGCCGATGCGCGCTCGACTATGACCGGGCGCGTGGTGGATAGCTACACCAACATTCAAACGGTGAAACTCTTTGCTCACACCGACCGCGAAACACTCTACGCGCGCGAGTCGATGGATGGCTTTATGAAGACGGTCTACCGCCAGATGCGCTTAGTCACAGGCTTAAACATGACCGTAAGCCTGATCAACTACAGCCTAGCTTTTGCCATCGCCGCCACCGCCATTTGGCTGTGGAGCATTCACAGCATCAGCACAGGAGCCATTGCCATTGCGATTGCCTTGGCGCTGCGTGTCAACGGCATGGCGCAGTGGATTATGTGGGAAGTCGGTAGCCTGTTTGAGAACCTAGGCACGGTGGTCGATGGCATGAATACGCTGGCCAACAAACCCAGCGTGCAAGACGCCCCCGACGCCCCCAACCTTGCGGTAAGCCGAGGCGAGATTCAGTTTGAGCAAGTGCGCTTTCATTATCAGGGTAAAGACAGCCAGCAAAATCGTGTGGTTTTCCACGATTTGAATTTGCACATTCGCCCGGGTGAAAAAATTGGCTTGGTCGGGCGCTCTGGCGCGGGCAAATCGACCTTGGTCAACCTGTTGCTGCGTTTTTACGAGCTGAACGGCGGCTGTATCCGTATCGACGGTCAAGACATCAAAACCGTGGCGCAAAACTCCTTGCGCCGCCAAATTGGCATGGTCACGCAGGACACCTCGCTGCTGCACCGCACTGTGCGCGATAACATCCTTTATGGCCGCCCCGATGCCAGCGAAGACGAACTCATTGCCGCCTGTCGCAAGGCCGAAGCCTACGACTTTATTCAGGAACTGCACGACCCTTGGGGCAACAAAGGCTTGGACGCCCATGTCGGTGAACGCGGCGTCAAACTCTCTGGCGGCCAACGCCAGCGCATCGCCATCGCCCGCGTACTGCTCAAAGACGCACCCATTCTGCTGCTCGATGAAGCCACCTCGGCGCTGGACTCGGAAGTAGAAGCCGCCATCCAAGAAAGCTTCTACAAGCTGATGCAAGACAAAACCGTCATTGCCATCGCCCACCGCCTCTCCACCATCGCCGCCATGGACAGACTGGTGGTACTGGACGAAGGCCGCATCGTTGAGCAAGGCAGCCACGCCGAGCTTTTAGCCTTAGGCGGCATCTACGCCCAGCTTTGGGCGCACCAAACAGGCGGCTTCTTGGGCGAGCTATAACGCCGCCCTCCGCCTTTGCCCCTTTCGCCTGTGCTGCCTGATGCCGCCTTATGCCGCTGTTTAGCCGCTTCGCCTGTGCTGCCTGATGCTGCCTGATGCCGCTTTGGCGGTGCGGCTACCTTTCGGTACACAACTCGCAGGCACGCCGTGAACCCATCCCTGGGGGCTCGGAGATTGCCATCCAGGCAATCTACGTCCTGCTCTTTGTGCACCGAAACGCCGCGCCAAAACGGCTTGAAGTCCTGTGCAGGCCGCCGCTTCGGTGTATGCAGCCGCAACGAGCAGGTATTTCGAGCTAGACCAATCTTGCGCAGTCTGAAAGCCC
>JBDKHD010000047.1:0-21832 GCA_039797885.1 Pseudomonadota bacterium | reverse complement strand
TTCACGCTCGACCACAAGCCCTGCTTGAGCACGCGCTCCAGCGCTTCTTCGCCTTCTGGCAAAACGATCTGACCGTTGGCAGGAACGAGGCGCACTAAGTGGTGGAATTGGCGCTCGATGGCGGCCAAGTCTGGAAAGATATCAGCGTGATCGTATTCGAGGTTGTTCATCAGCAAGGTGCGCGGCAAATAGTGCACAAACTTAGAGCGTTTATCGAAAAAAGCGGTGTCGTATTCGTCGGCTTCGATCACAAAAAATGGCGAGCTGCCCAAACGTGCCGACACGCCAAAGTTCTGCGGTACACCGCCGATCAAAAAGCCTGGCTGCATCCCCGCGTAGTCCAAAATCCACGCCAACATGCTGGAGGTGGTGGTTTTGCCGTGCGTGCCCGCCACCGCCAACACCCAGCGCCCTTGCAGCACATGATCGTGTAACCATTGTGGGCCTGAAGTGTAGGGAATACCGCGTTCCAGCACATATTCTACTGCGGGGTTGCCGCGTGACATGGCATTGCCAATGATGACCAGCTCAGTGTCATCGGGGATGGTATCCGGCGCAAAGCCTTCGCTAAGCGCTATGCCTGCGGCGGTGAGCTGATCGCTCATGGGCGGATAGACGCCTGCGTCGCTACCTGAAACCTGATGCCCAAGCTCCTTGGCCAACTGCGCCAAAGAGCCCATAAAAGTGCCACAAATACCTAAAATATGCAGACGCATACGGACTTCCTGCCTGAAAAATAAGGCGTAGTGTCCTGTATCTGTGGCGTGGCGTCTAGGCCTGAGTCAGCAAGGCGCTGTAATGCCCGCGTGCGGCGACAAAGATTTGAAAAGGAAACTTAGTGGGCACGCCTTCTAAAGCCGTAGCCAGCATTTCCAAATGCGCCTCAAAGCCTGCACAGGCTTTGGCGGGGTCTTCGCTCAAAGGAATGCGTACCGTTAAAGTTAAACGGCTGTTTTCACCTTGACCTGTGACTTCAAAACGCAGTGGGCGCTTGGGCTGGCTGCCGCTACTCCAAGAGTATTCAAGCAAAGCCCCTTCACGAAAGGCACTGACTTCACTGTCGATCACAATACCGCTGTCGGCAAAATCAATGTGTACCGCACCGCCTAGTTTCAGCTCGATGGTGCCAGGGGCTAACCACAAAGGCACGGCATCGGCGGCGGTAATCATGCGCCACACCGCAGCGGCGGGGTGAGCAAAGTCACGGCTAAGCTGCCCTTCAAAGTAGTCCTGAGTTTTCGTAATTTTTCCAAAAGATTCGCTCATGTTTTTTTCCTTAATTTGGCCAATAAAAACTGTCTGGTGTCGCGCGCGCGCCAAAGATGGCCTGCCCTACTCGCACCACGGTTGCCCCTTCGGCAATCGCTAATTCAAAATCGCCCGACATGCCCATGGACAGCTCTTTAACGCTGATACCCGCAGGCAAATTGCGCTGTAATTTTTCTTGTAGCTCACGCATGCGCACAAAGCAGGCTCGCACACGCTCTTCACTGGAAGAAAACTCGGCCAAGGTCATCAAACCCTTAACGTTAAGGCTATCAAACTGCGGAAGCTGCGCGATAAAGACTTCCACGTCCTCAGGCGGAAGGCCGAATTTTTGCGGCTCGTTGGAGCTATTCACCTGCACAAAGACATCCAAAGTACGATTTTCTTTTTTCAGGCAGCGATCGAGCTCGGCGGCCACGCGCAAATTATCCAGCGCCTGAAATTCATGGGCAAAGCGTGCCACGTATTTGGCTTTGTTGGTTTGCAAATGCCCAATCACACACCAACGCGCCTCGGTTAAATCGGTCAACTCTTCAGCTTTTTGTTTGGCTTCTTGCACTTTATTTTCACCAAATTCACGCACGCCTGCGGCATAGGCCAGCCGCAGTATGTCGTTGGGCTTGGTTTTACTAACAGGCAGCAAGCGCACGCTTTGGGGATCGCGTCCTGCGGCTTGGCAGGCAGTGGCAATACGCTCTTGAATATGGGCAAGATTGGCCTGAATATCGGCCAAGGTAACGGGAGCTTGGTAAATCTCAGTACTCATAAGTTTGGCTCCAAATAACACAAGGGCGCTAGTGTACCCCGCCTCGCGCGTGCTTGCACTTCAAGGCGCCGCTTGTACTATGCTTGGCGCACATTTTAACGTTTCGGGGTGGCTATGAGTTTGGCTTTGGATCGCACGGGATTAAAAGAAAACAACCGTTCTTTGTATTCGCCATGGGTTTTTTTAGACAGCGTGCTGCGCGGTATTGGCCAAGTGCTGCTGCAAAACAACAGCTACGCCGCGTTGTTGTTTTTAGCAGGCATTGCCATTCATTCTGTAACCTTGGCTGGCGCGGTATTTTTAGGTGCGATAATCAGCACGCTTGTGGCGCAAATTATGGGGTTTGAGCGCAACGCCATTCGCGCAGGCCTCTACGGTTTTAACGGTGCGCTAGTGGGTTTGGCGCTCTTTATTTTTTTAGTACCAAACTGGCTCACTCTTTTATCTTTATTACTGGCCGCTGCATTTTCCACCCTGTTAATGCGCGCATTTTCCAACCTACTTTTACCCTTTCATTTACCCGCATTTACCGCGCCCTTTGTGCTGATTTCATGGATGATGTTTTTAAGCAACGCACGCTTTGCCCGCATGGAAAGCACGCATTTATTACCCACAGCAGGCCTGCCTAAATTAATAGGTGTCGAAGGCACAGTAAGCCTACAAACCATCATCGATGGCACCTTCAATGGCCTAGGCCAAATCTTTTTTCAAGGCAGCGTTTTAACGGGCATTATTTTTCTTATGGCGCTGCTCATTAGCTCAAGGCTTAGCGCGTTAATGGCGGTACTGGGGTCTTTAGCTGGAGTGCTGGTCGCTTGGCTTTGGGGTGCATCCGAGCCGTCCATTCATATCGGCGCTTTTGGTTTTAATTCGGCCTTGGTTGGTGTGGCGCTTGCGGTGTTATTACCGCGCTTTGGTGTGCGCGAATACTTTTTTACTTTGCTGGCTATTTTTATTACGCCCTTTGTTTATGCGGCGTTATCGGCGGCTTTAGAGCCTATCGGTATGCCCGCCCTCACCTTTCCCTTTGTGCTAGTAAGCTGGGTGTTTTTGGCGGCCTTACAACAACCCCGCAGCCAATCCGCCCACTAGAACTGGGCAGCGCACTGCTGACTACCTCCTTGTGAATAGCCGCCTTTGTCTAGAAAAAACTGACAATCTCGGCTAGGCTTTTTAGAGCTTGTGAAAAATCATCAAGGAATAAGGAGTCTGTATGCTACGCCATCTACGTATTGGCCTGCGCGCCACGCTGTTTTTTAGCCTGCTTGGGCTGATTGTGTTGCTTTCAGGGCTGTTTTCGATCACGCAATTAAAATCGTTGCACGAAAGCGCCGCGGTGCTGGGCATGGAGCGTATGCCGCGTATTACGCAAACAGGCATGTTACGCGTGGACTATCTCAATATTCGCCTAACGGCTTTATCGTTGCTGAGCGCCGAAAGCGATAAAGAAAAGCAAGATATCCTTGCCCAGCTACAAAGCCATAACGAAGCCTATCAAAAGAAGTTTCAAGAGCTGTCTGAGCTGACCCGCAGCAGCGAAGCCAAGGCGCTCCTTACCGACATAGCTCAAAGCAAACAAAGATACGACGACAGCTTAAAAGCCTTTATTAAGCACGCTCTGGCAAACGACCTTCGTGCCGCCAACGAAATACGCCGTAACCAGCTCTATAGCGAAAGTGCGATTATGCTAAAGAGCTTGGCCGCCTTTGTTAGCTTTCAAAACGAAGCGGCAAAAACCAGCATACATAACAACGAGCAGCAACTGGACACCGCCATCAAAAGCCTAACCGCGGCCATAGTACTCACTTTGCTTGCTATTGCGGTGATGGCGTATTTCTTTAGTAAAAGCCTTACTTTACCGCTGCACTATGCGGTCACTCGGGCGCAGCTTATTGCGCAAGGCAATTTAAACCAAGGCATCCACGACGATGGCAAAGACGAAGCCAGCGAAATGGTGCAGGCACTGGGGCAGATGCAGCAGGGCTTGCGTGAAACCGTTAGCACCATTTCCAGCGCCGCCGAACAGCTGGCCACCACCGCCGAAGAGCTAAACGGCGTCACCAACGACGCCAGCCGTACCGTACAAGAGCAAAGCAACCAGCTGGAAATGGCGGCTACCGCCGTCAATGAGCTGACCGCCGCCATCGATGAAGTCGCCAACAGCGCCAGTACCGCCTCGGATGTGTCGCAAGAGGTCAACAATAAAGCGCAGATAGGCCAAGCCAAGCTCGAAAGCGCCATCGCCACCATTGAAAAGCTGGTACGCGAAATCGGTGAAACCACCACAGGCATCAGTACGCTGGCCAGCAATGTCGGCTCGATTAGCAGTGTTATTGATGTGATTCGCGCCATTGCCGAGCAAACCAATTTGCTGGCGCTCAATGCCGCCATTGAAGCGGCGCGCGCTGGGGAGCAGGGCCGAGGCTTTGCCGTGGTGGCCGATGAAGTGCGCTCTTTGGCTGGGCGTACGCAAGAATCCACCAAAGAAATCGAGCGCATGATTGGCAACGTTCAAAGCGCCACCGAGCACGCCGTCAAACAGATGGAAAACAGCAATCAGTGGGCGCAAAGCACCATAGCAGAAACGCGTGATTTGGGTGAGGCCTTGGGCGAGGTGACGCGCCTGATCGAGCAAATCAATGCGCAAAACCTAAATATCGCCAGTGCCGCCGAAGAGCAGGCCACCGTGGCGCGCGAGGTGGATAAAAACTTGGTCAGTATTCGTGACTTGTCGCACCAAACCGCCACAGGGGCGACTCAAACCAACGCCTCCAGCCAAGAGCTGGCGCGCCTAGCCGAAGGGCTGAATACGCTGTTGCAGCGCTTCAAACTGTAAATCCAGAGGGTGGGCAAAGGTGAGTCTTTGCCCTGCACCCCGCTACAAACGCACCTCAATACCCGCCGAGCGCATGTGCTCTTTGGCTTCGCGGATGCTGTATTCACCAAAGTGAAAGATAGACGCCGCCAGCACCGCATCGGCATGGCCTTTGAGCACGCCATCGACTAAGTGGTCAAGATTGCCCACACCGCCAGAAGCGATCACGGGAATGTTTACGGCATCCGATACCGCGCGGGTGACGCCTAAATCAAAGCCGCGTTTTACGCCGTCTTGATCCATGCTGGTGAGCAGAATTTCGCCCGCGCCGTACTCGGCCATTTTTACCGCCCACTCTACGGCATCGATACCTGTGGCTTTGCGGCCACCGTGGGTGAAAATCTCCCAACGATTTCCCGCCACTTTTTTTGCGTCTATGGCCACCACTATGCACTGCACGCCGAATTTATCGGCAGCGGCTTTGACGAATTCAGGGTTAAACACCGCAGCGGAGTTAATAGAGACTTTATCCGCCCCTGCGTTGAGCATGCGGCGAATATCGGCCACTTCACGAATGCCACCGCCCACCGTCAGCGGAATAAAGACGTTTTCGGCAATGGCCTCGACCATATTCACTGTGGTATCGCGGCCTTCGTGGCTAGCGGTAATATCCAAGAAGGTGATTTCATCCGCGCCTTGATCGTTGTAGCGCTTGGCGATTTCAACTGGGTCGCCCGCATCACGAATGCCGACAAAGTTCACGCCTTTCACCACGCGGCCTTTGTCCACGTCCAAGCAAGGAATAATACGTTTGGCCAGTGCCATGCTTAGGCTCCTACTAATTTATCCGCTAACTGTTGAGCATCACGCACGTCCAGCGTGCCTTCGTAAATCGCACGGCCGGTAATTGCACCCAAGATGCCTTGGCCTGAAACTTTGGCCAGCTGCTCGATATCTTTGATGTTGGTCACGCCGCCTGAGGCGATCACAGGAATGCCGCCTTCGATCGCCAGCTGCAAAGTAGCCTCGACGTTGACGCCCTGCATCATGCCATCACGGGCAATGTCGGTGTAAACGATGGCGCTGACGCCGTCGTGACGGAATTGTTTGGCTAAATCCACTGCTTTAACGCTGGACACTTCCGCCCAGCCGTCGGTCGCAACAAAGCCATTTTGCGCATCCAAACCCACAATAATGTGGCCAGGAAAGGCTTGGCAGGCTTCTTTGACGAAAGCAGGCTCTTTGACCGCTTTGGTGCCAATAATCACATAACTCACGCCCGCTTTCAGGTAATGTTCGATGGTCTCAAGGCTACGAATACCGCCGCCAATTTGAATCGGTAGCTTGGGGAATTTTTTGGCGATGGCGGTCACGGCTTCACCGTTGACGGGCGTACCCGCAAAAGCGCCGTTTAAATCCACCAAATGCAAACGGCGGCAGCCCGCATCCACCCAGCGCTGCGCCATGGTGACAGGGTCATCCCCAAACACGGTAGAGTCGTCCATACGACCTTGGCGCAAACGCACGCATTGGCCGTCTTTTAAATCAATCGCAGGAATAACGAGCATGGTATTTCCTTTCCGCACCACAAGAGTGCTCATACATTTTTGTTAAAAACGCGGTAGCGGCGGGCATTGCCCGCCATGTTTGAACATATTGAATAATGGAGGCCAATGGCCTCCGCTACGTTCACCAGAACTATTGCCCCTGCCCATCCCAGCTTAAAAAGTTTTTAAGCAGAGTTAAGCCCCCCTGATGGCTTTTTTCTGGGTGAAATTGCACAGCAAAAACATTGTCTTGTGCCAAAGCCACATCGAAATCAAGGCCGTAATGGCAACGACCGACGACATCCTCGCGGTTCGCCGCTTGCACATAGTAAGAATGCACAAAGTAAAAACGGCTGTTATCTTCGATACCCACCCAGAGTGGGTGCACGCTTTGCTGCACTTGGTTCCAGCCCATGTGCGGTACTTTGAGTGGCGTGCCGTTTTCGTTTAAATCGTGGCCGAAAAACTTCACTTGGCCTTTAAATAAACCCAAGCCTTCGGCACCGCCGTTTTCTTCGCTGTGCTCCAGCATGGCTTGCAGCCCAAGACAAATGCCCAAGAGCGGCTTCGTACGACGCACTTCTTGAATCAAGGCTGGAAAACCTTGGCGATTAAGCTCGGCCATGCAATCACGAATCGCGCCAACACCTGGCAGCACCACTCGGTCGGCACTTAAAATTTCTTTGGGGTCAGCGCTGATAACTATCTCCGCTCCCTCGGCCACAGCGCGCAACGCGCCTTGCACCGAATGCAAGTTGCCCATGCCGTAGTCGATAATCACGCATTTTTGACGAGAGGCCATGATTTACAGCACACCCTTGGTTGAGGGCATCATGCCTGCCATACGAGGGTCTTCGCTTAAAGCCATACGCAGCGCGCGGCCAAATGCCTTAAAAATGGTTTCCGCCTGGTGATGGGCGTTAAAGCCTTTGAGGTTATCAATGTGCAAAGTCACGCCCGCGTGGTTCACAAAACCTTGGAAAAACTCCCAAAACAGCTGGGTATCCAGTTTACCGATGCTGGCGCGGGTAAATTCCACGTTCATAAACAGACCAGGGCGGCCAGAGAAATCCACCACCACGCGCGACAGCGCTTCGTCTAACGGCACATAAGAATGGCCATAACGCACCAAGCCTTTTTTATCGCCTACGGCTTTAGCGAAGGCTTGGCCTAGCGTAATACCGATGTCTTCGACCGTGTGGTGGTCGTCGATGTGGTTGTCGCCTTTGCAGTACACATCAAGGTCAATCAAGCCATGGCGAGCAATTTGCTCCATCATGTGCTCTAAAAAAGGCACGCCTGTATCAAACTTAGAAACACCCGTGCCATCCAAGTTGATGCTCACTTTTATTTTGGTTTCCAAGGTGTTGCGTTCTACCGATGCCGTGCGCGCCATGTTGTCTCCAAAGTCTCGCCAAATCGAAAGGAAAGCATTATAAAGCAAAGCGTTAAAGAATGTACCTCAAGGAGCCGTGCATGCCTGTTTTACTCGAACAGATCCACAAACCCAACGAAGCCGACTGGATCGACCTCGAAAAAATCCATAACGACACCGCGCCAGATGGGCTGAAGTTCAACCCGCAACAGCTGCAAAATTTCTTAGACCAAGACGGCTGGGTACTGGCAGGGCGCTTCAATGACCGCATTATTGGCGTGGTTCTCGCCCAAAAAACCACACAGGGCATAAAGCTGTCGCAAGCGGGCGTGCGCACCATCACGCAGCGACGCGGAGTGATGCACCAGCTGCTGCATTTCATCAGACAATGGGCCAAAGAAAACCAGCTTGCGCTTATCATCGACCACTGCCCTGCGCACTTGCAGAGCGCCTTGCTAAAACGCGGCTTTCACCAACAAGGTGAGCAGTTGTTCCATCCTTGAAAGGCTGTTATCCACCACCTAAGCTTTTCAGGCTGAAGCTGGATTTGCATACTGCACCGAGAGTTTTTAATAAAAGGCCCGTTATGAAACCCCTATTTCACTTTCTGATCGCTGCATTTTTACTGGTATTCAGCCACCTAAGCCTGGCTGTCACAGGCCCAAGAGAAGTGATTGAAAACGCCACAGGTGGCGTGACCGTCGAGCTTATCAAACTGACTCAGGCCGAGCGCACCGACGCCAAAATTCGCGAACTGGTGCTGAAGTACATTATTCCTGCTGTCGATGAACAGCGCGTAGCCATGGGCGCTCTCGGAAAATACTGGCGCACCGCTACCCCAGAACAAAGACAAGCCTTTATCGAGCTCTATCGCGAGCTGCAAATCCGCACCTACAGCGGCGCATTCAAAGCCTTTAACGGTGAAAAATTTGCCGTAGAAGAAGTGGTGCTTAACGACGAAGGCGACAAAGCCATAGTCAAAGGCAATCTAAAACAAGCCGATGGCAAGCTGATTCCCATTCAGTTTCGTCTCTATCAACGCGACAAAAATTCGCCTTGGCTCACCTATGATGCCGTAGTGGCGGGGCTTAGCATGGTGAAAACCTACCGCGACCAGCTCAGTGAAAAGTTACAAAATATCAGCATGGATGAGCTCCTTCAGGAACTTTCACAAAAGAACACCCCCTAACAGACACTCCTTGTTACTGCTTAGCTGGCCTTGCGCCAGCTTTTTTTTGCCTGCACAGCGCATTTTCCATTTTTGACTACACTTAGCCGCGTATTCTCTTTTATTGTGCTGCCTGTCCATGTCCTTTTTTTCGAGCTTCAAAAACGACCTAGTCAACCTTCCGTTTAAATACAAGCTGGCGTTTGTGGCTGGCTTTATTACCGGCCTGACCTTGCTGTTCAGCTATATCGCACTGATTTTGCTTGAGTACCATTTAGCCAAACAGGATATAGAACAAAAACTGCTGTCATTAAGCCAAGTGCTTTCCGCTCAAACAACCTCCCCTGCCAACAACGATGACTTGAGTTTTACACAGAAAAATATTGATATTTTAAAACTCATTCCTGCCATTGATCTCGGCTGCATATATGACAAAAACCAACAACGAGTCGCTTCATTTTCAAGCACTAGCAACACCAAAACCTGCCCTATTTTTCTAACCGAACTAATACAGCAGAAAAAAAATATCAGCATTTTAGCGCCTATGCATGTGAACGATACCCTTGTAGGTTCGCTGTACATCGAAGCGAAGCTGGATAGCTTTTACGGTCGCATTAAAACCTTTTCGCGCTACGCCATCATCATCTTTTTATGCGCCACGGCATTGGCCTTTATATTCAGCCATTGGTTTCAGTCCATTCTTATTTTACCGATGAAAAACCTAGCAAGCGCTCTTAAAAAAATAATTAATAGTAAAGATTATTCCATTCGCGCCAACCGCCAAACCAACGACGAACTGGGCGATCTAACCGATTTATTTAACAACCTAATTCAAACCATTGAACAAGAGCACTTGTCTTTGCAAAGCAACAACGAACGCTTTCGTCGCGTCGCCTCGCTCTCGCCTGTAGGGATTTTTCAAATCGACAAAAATTTAAGAATCACTTACGTCAATCAGCGTTGGCGTGACATTCATAACATTGCACGCGAAATACCCGACACCAGCGAATGGTTTGAATGCTTCTCCAAAGCCGATTTAGACATCATTAAAAAAAGCTGGCAAACACTGGAGAACGACCAAGAAAGCTTAAAAATGGATGCCCGCTTAACCCTCTCCGATAAAAATCAGGTTTGGGTGCAAATTCATATTAGCGCGCTGCATGATACCAAGGGTGAGCTTATTGGCTATCTGGGCGCGGTTTCGGATATTTCTGCGGTTAAAGATGCGCAGCTGCAAATGGAAAAACTGGCACTTTACGATCCTCTAACTGGCCTAGCGAATCGCCGTTTGTTTTTAGATCGCTTAGAAAACGCCGTTATAGCGGTACAGCGTAACCACTCAAAAGTAGCGTTGCTGTTTTTGGATATGGATCAATTCAAACGCATCAACGACACCCTTGGGCACGATGCCGGCGACATACTTTTGCAAGAGGTTGCGCAACGACTAAACACCAATGTGCGCGAAAACGATACAGTCGCACGCGTCGGCGGCGATGAATTTACAATTCTTTTAACCGATATCCATACTAGTACCGACGTCGCCTTTGTTGCCGAGAAAATTCTAAAATCCCTAGCCAAGCCCATCCAAGTAAAAGGCCAAGAAATTACCACCTCCGTGAGCATTGGCATTACGTTAACACCAGACGATTCCATCGACGCCACCAAATTATTAAAAAATGCCGACCTTGCCATGTATCACGCCAAAGATCTTGGTCGCAATAATTTTCAATTTTTCTCAGAAGAAATTAATCGTTCCGTACTTGAGCATTTAGAAATAGAGCGTGAAATAACTCTTGCGCTGGACGCTGAAAATTTTTCTTTAGTGTTCCAGCCAAAAATTAATTTGCAGAATTTCAACATCAACAGCATGGAAGTACTACTGCGCTGGCATCATCCTAAAAAAGGGCTTATTACCCCGGACAAATTTATCCCTGTAGCCGAAGAAACAGGACAAATTCTTGCCATTGGTAATTGGGTGCTAGCACAGAGCTGCCTACAGACCCAAGCCTTAATCACACAAGGCTACTTACCTGATCATGTGCGCGTCGCGGTGAACCTTTCTGCAAAACAATTCTCCGATCCTTTGCTGCTTTACCGCATCCGCCAAGCACTGGCAGACAGCGGCCTACCCGCCTCTTGTTTAGAGCTGGAAATTACCGAAAGCACCTTAATACAAGAAGTCGAAAGCGCTATTTTAATCATGCAAGAAATTAAAAATTTAGGCGTTCATATAGCCATCGATGATTTTGGCACTGGCTATTCATCCTTATCC
Organism: Pseudomonadota bacterium; assembly: GCA_039797885.1. Classification (GTDB taxonomy): domain Bacteria; phylum Pseudomonadota; class Gammaproteobacteria; order Pseudomonadales; family Oceanobacteraceae; genus Venatoribacter. The sequence continues at coordinate 10,623 of JBDKHD010000047.1, read as the reverse complement.
TATATCAAACGATTTCCAATCGATGTGTTGAAAGTAGACCGTTCCTTTGTAATGGACATACCGCAAGATAAAAATGACATGGCTATCACCGCTGCGGTGATTGCCATGGCGCACAAGCTGAATATCGATACCGTTGCCGAAGGGGTTGAAACCATCGAACAACTGCACTTCTTGCGGGATAACTCCTGCTACGAAGCACAAGGCTTTCTCTTTAGCAGACCCTTAGCGCTTGATTCACTTCGCCTTTTTTTACAAAACTACGATCCCGCTAACATTGCGCAACTGGCTGGACACCGTTAAGCCCTTTATACTCGCTCTTTTTTTCTACCAAAACCGATGTCTTCCTCATTTAGCCAAACGCTGCTGCACTGGTTTGCCCAACACGGTCGCAAAGACCTCCCTTGGCAAAAAAACATCACTCCCTATCGGGTGTGGGTGTCTGAAATCATGCTACAACAGACGCAAGTTCTGACTGTTATTCCCTACTATGAGCGCTTTATGGCGCGCTTTCCCAGCCTTGAAGCGCTGGCAAGCGCCCCTATTGATGAAGTGCTGCATCATTGGAGTGGTCTAGGCTATTACGCGCGCGCGCGCAATTTGCACCGCTGCGCTCAAGAACTTATGGCGCAATATCAAGGCGAATTTCCTCGCACCGTGAGCGAGCTCAACACCCTGCCGGGTATTGGTCGTTCGACCGCCGCAGCCATTGCCTCCATCAGCATGGGAGTGGCCGCGCCTATTTTGGATGGCAATGTCAAACGCGTACTGACGCGCTTTTACGCCATTGAAGGCCAGCCCAGCATTAAGAGCGTTGAAAACCAGCTGTGGCACCTGGCAGAAAAACTAACACCAAGCACACAAACAGGTGATTACACCCAAGCCATGATGGATTTAGGCGCAACTCTGTGTACACGCACGCGCCCTGCCTGCGGCATTTGTCCGCTGGCACCAAAGTGCCAAGCCTTGCACCTTGGCCGAGCCACGGATTTCCCAAGTAAAAAAATCGCAAAACTTAAGCCTGTTAAAAGTCTTTATCTGCTGATGCTACAAACGCCCGATGGTCGTTTTTTACTTGAAAAACGACCTAACCAAGGTATCTGGGGAGGGCTTTGGAGCTTTCCTGAGGCCACCTCATCCGATGAGGCTTTGCTTCTTGCCCATAAATTAAGTACCGGAGCCATTACTCAGGTCCAACCTTTGCCTGAGTTTCGGCACACATTCAGCCATTATCATCTGGATATTCGACCCTTACTCTACCCGCTGCAACACGCAAATGCCGTTCACGAAAGCACAGACAATCAAGCTTGGTATCACCCAGAAACCCCGCTGGCTATCGGCCTTGCCGCTCCTGTTCGCCAACTACTTCATAAGGAACACTCATGATACGCATGGTTTATTGCTTAAAATATCAACAGGAGTTAGAAGGGCTAAATGCTCCACCCGTTCCAGGCATCAAAGGCCAAGAAATCTACAATAACTACTCCAAACAAGCCTGGCTCGATTGGCAAAGCTTGCAAACCCGCCTTATCAACGAAAAGCATCTCAATATGATGGAAAAAGAACACCGCCTGTACCTTACCGAACAGCGCGATAAGTTTTTAAGCGGCCAAGATACCGATCAGGCTCAAGGCTATGTTCCTGAAAACAAAGATAAATAATTTTACTTCAGGCTTGACAGCTCCAAGCTGCGCAGGTTTAATACGCGCCACTTAAGAGCGCAGCCTCTTTTGCCCAGTTAGCTCAGTTGGTAGAGCAGCGGATTGAAAATCCGCGTGTCCCTGGTTCGATTCCGGGACTGGGCACCATCTAATTTAAAAAGCCAGATTGCAAAATCTGGCTTTTTTATTGGCCTTAAAAATCTTCGTCTGTCGCGCCAATTTGATTGAAGGCATAGCGAATATGCTCTGCGGTAAAACCTCGGCTGGCCAAAAAGCGATAGGCTTTGGCTTTTTGTTTTAAATCCTGCGCATCCAGGTTTGGGTATTTTTTCTGTAAGACCGCGCAGGCTTGTGCGCACCAGTCTTTATCCAAAGTAACAAGTGCTTCGGTACTTTCTGTAGTTTTAATGCCCTTGTGATGCAATTCTTGTTTTAAACGATTGGGGCCAAAACGTTGGCTGCGGCTGTGCAAAAAAGCCGCTGTAAAGCGGCTGTCAGACTGATAGCCCAGCTCCGTCATATCGTCGATAACGGCTAAGAGCTCTTCTGGATTTTCGGCTTTAGAGCTGAGCTTTTGTGTCAGCTCGTGGCGGGTGTGATCGCGCAAAGCCAGCAGGCCAAGGGCGGCCTGCTTAAGCTCGACGCGAGTGAGCTTAGGCTTCAAACTCTTCGGTGTCGGCTTCACTAACTATATCTCCAGCTTTTGCAGAAACAGGAGTGGTTAATAGCTGTGCGCGAATGGTAGTTTCAATTTCTTGTGCAACCTCTGGGTGCTCATCCAAATACACAGCGGCATTGGCCTTGCCTTGGCCAATTTTATTGCCTTGGTAGCTGTACCAAGCACCAGCCTTATCGATCAGGTTGCATTTTACGCCTAAATCAATCACCTCGCCCATGCGATAAATGCCTTGGCCGTACATGATTTGAAATTCAGCTTGTTTAAAGGGCGGAGAAACTTTGTTTTTAACAACTTTCACACGAGTCTCGTTACCCACCACCTCTTCGCCCTGTTTTACCGAGCCAATGCGACGAATATCCAGCCGCACAGACGAATAAAACTTCAGCGCGTTACCGCCTGTCGTCGTTTCTGGGCTACCGAACATCACGCCAATTTTCATACGAATTTGGTTGATGAAGATCACTAAACAGTTGGCGTTTTTTACGTTGCCCGTGATTTTCCGCAGTGCTTGCGACATTAAACGCGCTTGTAGGCCTACATGGCTGTCGCCCATTTCGCCTTCAATTTCGGCTTTAGGCGTTAAAGCGGCAACCGAGTCCACGACTATTACGTCTACAGCGCCTGAGCGCACTAAGCTATCGCAGATTTCCAATGCCTGCTCGCCCGTATCAGGCTGAGAAACCAAGAGGTTGTTTAAATCTATACCCAGCTTTTCGGCATAGAGTGGATCGAGCGCGTGCTCGGCGTCGATGATGGCGACGGTTTTGCCCATTTTTTGTGCCTGCGCCATAACGGACAAACACATAGTGGTTTTGCCTGAGCTTTCAGGGCCGTAGATTTCGACAATACGGCCTACGGGCAAGCCGCCAATACCTAAAGCGATATCCAAGCCTAAAGAGCCAGTGGAAATAGCAGGGATAGCTTCACGGGGCTGTTCGCCCATTTTCATGATGGCGCCTTTACCGAATTGGCGTTCAATTTGACTCAGTGCGGCGTCGAGGGCTTTTTGTTTGTTGGCATCCATCGTGAGATCCTTTTAAAGTGGTTGAGGCGGATACAGCAAATCACTGTAAATATAACCAGTATTTAAGCATGGCTTTTTTACCTTGCCAAGCGCTTTTTCCAGAAGCCTACTTTTACCCTAGTTCGCCTCATGCTTTGCACTCAGCCAACTCAACAGGCCGCGCACCGCCGCTAAGACGCTTTGCTGACGCACAGCCTGACGATCGCCTGAGAAATGAAAACACTGAGCCTGCTGCTGCCTTGCATCTCCCCAAGCAATCCATACCGTGCCAACGGGTTTCGCTAACGTGCCACCCGTGGGGCCTGCAACGCCACTTACCGCAACCGCCAGATTCGCATCGCTATGCGCAACGGCACCTTGCACCATAGCACGTACGGTTTCTTCGCAGACCGCGCCATGGCGCGCCAAGGTGTGCGCACAAACGCCGAGCATCCGCTCTTTTGCCTTATTGGAGTAAGTTACAAATCCGCAATCAAACCACGCCGAACTGCCCGCCAAATCGGTAAAAGCGCTGGCGATACTGCCACCCGTGCAGGATTCTGCCGTGGCAACGCGATAGCCTTTATCCTGTAAAGCCTGCGCTAACGCCTTTAGTAGTCCCAAAAGATCATCGGCCATTTCTGTATCCTTTTAAAATCACATACAATCCGCGCCACCATAACGCAACGAGAAATCAACGGGAACCACCATGAGCGACAACCAGCACACGCCGATGATGCAGCAATACCTGCGGATTAAAGCGGAGTTTCCTCAGACCCTGTTGTTTTATCGCATGGGGGATTTTTACGAATTATTTTTTGACGATGCCAAGCGCGCCGCTGAGCTTTTAGACATCACCTTGACCGCGCGCGGACAAAGCGCAGGCGAACCCATTGCTATGGCGGGCGTTCCCTATCACAGCGCCGATGGTTATATCGTCAAGCTGGTGCGCCAAGGTTTATCGGTCGCCATTGCCGAGCAGATGGGTGACCCTGCTACCAGTAAAGGCCCCGTCGAGCGCAAAGTGGTGCGCATTATTACGCCTGGCACACTAACCGATGAGGCCTTTCTCGATGCCAGCCACGATAATTTATTGGTGGCTTTGCATAGTGTAAAAAATAAACACGGTCTTGCGGCTTTGGAATTAAGCAGCGGGCGTTTTTCTGTTTTAGAAGTGGAAGGCGATGCGGCACTGTTGGCAGAAATCGAACGGCTACGGCCTGCCGAGCTGTTAATAAACAACAACCAAAGTACGCTGGATGCGATTAAAAATCGCGCGAGTATCCGCGAGCTTGATCCTTGGCACTTTGACAGTGAAACGGCTTTCCGTTTATTAACAACACAACTAAAAACTCGTGATCTGCGAGGCTTTGGCTGCGAGCATTTAACTCTAGCCATTCAAGCCGCAGGCGCGCTTTTGTATTACGCCAAAGACACTCAGCGCAACGATTTACCCCATGTACGCTCTTTGGTTGCCGAACAAACCGCAGATGCCATTATTATTGATGCCGCCAGTCGTCGTAATTTAGAAATCGACATCAATCAAAAAGGTGACGACAAACACACTTTGGCATGGATTTTAGATAAAACGGCCACAGCCATGGGCAGTCGCTTGTTAAAACGCTGGCTCAATCGCCCGCTGCGCGACCACAGTATTTTATTAAAGCGCCAGGATTTTATCGCACAAATTCAAAATCGTTTCTTATTTGAAGATATTCAAGCCTTATTAAAACAAGTGGGGGATACAGAGCGAATTTTATCTCGTGTTGCTTTAGGATCTGCGCGCCCGCGTGATTTAGCACGTTTGCGTGATGCTCTAAGCGTTATTCCCGCTATTCGCCATCTCTTAACGCAACTGGATAGCCCACAAGCCAGCATGCTTTTATCCGCTGCTATTGAATTTCCGCATTGGGTTGAACGCTTACAAAAAGCCATTATAGAAAACCCACCTGTTGTCATTCGTGATGGTGGCGTGATTGCCGATGGTTACGATGCCGAATTAGATGATCTTCGTTCGTTAAGTGAAAATGCAGGTGATTATTTAATTAAATTGGAAGAGCGTGAAAAAGCCAGAACGGGCATTTCTACACTTAAAGTCGGCTACAATCGCGTACATGGCTATTACATTGAAATATCCAAAGGTCAAGCCGATAACGCACCTGCGGATTATATTCGCAGACAAACCATTAAAAATTCTGAACGTTTTATTACACCTGAATTAAAAACCTTTGAAGATAAAGCTCTGAGCGCAAAAAGCCGCGCTCTAAGCCGCGAAAAGATGCTTTATGATGATATCATTCTGGCATTATCAGAAGATCTGATTTCTCTCCAGCTCTGTGCTAGTGCATTGGCCGAATTAGACGTACTTAATAATCTTGCTGAACGTGCCGACACACTGCAATTTAATGCGCCTAATTTATGCACTGATCCCTGCCTTGAAATTATTCAAGGCCGCCATCCTGTGGTTGAAAATTTAATTTCCGAACCCTTTGTTGCCAATGATACTAAGCTCTTGCCTGAGCGCAGCATGCAAATCATCACTGGCCCCAACATGGGCGGTAAATCCACCTATATGAGGCAGGTCGCGTTAATTGTTTTGTTGGCTCATATCGGCAGCTTTGTACCCGCAAAAAGCTGTAAAATCGGCCCTATTGATCGCATTTTTACACGTATGGGTTCAGCGGATGATTTAGCCGGTGGGCGTTCTACTTTCATGGTGGAAATGACGGAAACAGCCAATATTTTGCACAATGCCAGCGCACAAAGCTTGGTATTAATGGATGAAGTTGGCCGTGGCACCAGTACCTTTGATGGCTTGTCTTTAGCTTGGGCTAGCGCAGCATTTTTAGCCGAAAAAATTCAGGCATTTACGCTTTTTGCCACGCATTATTTTGAAATGACAGCCTTGCCTGAGCAGCACAGCAATGTAGTAAACGTGCATTTAAAAGCCACCGAACACGACGAACGCATTGTCTTTTTGCACTCAGTAGAGGAAGGCCCTGCCAGCCAAAGTTATGGTTTGCAAGTGGCGCAATTAGCAGGTGTGCCCAGCAAGGTAATTCAACAAGCAAAACTCAAATTACAGCATTTAGAACGCCTAGGTGTGCCTACTGCGGCAGCAAAAAACTCTCCACCAAAACAAGAAGATTTGTTCGCGCACGCACCTTCTTGGGTGGAAGAACAATTGCAACAAATTGATCCGGACAATCTCAGTCCAAAAGAAGCCTTAGCGTGGATTTATGAACTAAAAAAGCAGCTCTAAATTGCTGTAAATAATAACCATTCTTACACTTAGAACAATTTTTTTATTACCTATAACGATAACATCTTGGCTTAAGCTTGCCTGTGAGCGGCTCTGCCCCTAAAATGGCCGCCATTATTATTCTATTCATCCCCTTGGGACGCCAACCGTTACAGCCTTGCAGGAGTTCAAGCCATGACTTTCGTTGTTACCGATAACTGTGTGAAGTGCAAATACACAGACTGCGTAGAGGTTTGCCCTGTTGACTGCTTCTACGAAGGCCCAAATTTTTTGGTTATTAACCCAGACGAGTGCATCGACTGCGCATTGTGTGAGCCAGAGTGCCCGGCAGAAGCTATTTTCTCTGAAGACGAAGTGCCATCAGGCCAAGAGAATTATTTAGAAATTAACGCCGAACTGTCTCAGATTTGGCCGAATATTTCCGAGAAAAAAGATTCTCTGCCCGATGCCAAAGAGTGGGACGGGGTTCCCAACAAGCTCAAGTATTTACAGCGCTAATCTCGCGCACAATAAAAAGGCGGCCATTTGGCCGCCTTTTTATTGCTTGAACTTTAAGCTTCGCTGAACAAAGTCATGGCATTTAAGCCTTGTTTTTCCATAATTTCGCGCAATCGACGCAGTGCTTCTACTTGAATTTGGCGCACACGCTCACGGGTTAAACCAATTTCGCGACCAACGTCTTCAAGCGTGCTGCTTTCATAGCCGCGTAAACCAAAACGACGAGATAAGACTTCGCGTTGTTTTTCAGGAAGCTCTTCTATCCAACAATTTAAATTGAATTGAATATCTTGACTTTGCAATTCTTCAGCAGGGTCATCAATTCGGTCATCGGCAATGGTGTCCAACAAAGTTTTATCCGACATAGGGCCTAAAGGCGTGTCCAAAGAAGACATGCGCTCATTGAGCTTTAGCATGCGCTTCACATCTTCAACGGGTTTTTCCAACAGCGCGGCAATTTCTTCAGCACTGGGTTCGTGATCGAGCTTTTGTGTCAATTCACGTGCCGCACGCAAATACATATTCAGCTCTTTCACCACATGAATGGGCAAGCGAATGGTACGGGTTTGATTCATGATGGCGCGCTCGATGGTTTGACGAATCCACCAAGTTGCATAAGTCGAAAAACGGAAGCCGCGCTCTGGATCAAACTTTTCTACAGCACGAATAAGCCCAAGATTTCCTTCTTCGATAAGATCGAGCAAGGTTAAACCACGGTTTATATAACGACGGGAAATTTTTACCACCAAGCGCAGATTGCTTTCTATCATGCGTTTTCGGCCTTTTTCATCGCCTTTACGAGCCAGGCGTGCAAAGTGCACTTCCTCTTCGGCGCTCAATAAAGGCGAGAACCCAATTTCATTGAGATACAGCTGGGTGGCATCCATGTATTTCCAAGAGGTGTCCGCTGCAAAGCGCTCTGGAATTTCCGTTACGTTAGGTTCGGTGTAACCCTCTTGTGCCAAAACCAAGGTTTCCACTTCGTTAAAGACGTTTTCTGAAGGAATTGATTGTTGCATAGCCATAATATTTCCCGCCTTTCTGTGCGGCTCAGTCAAAGCTGAGCCACTGGTTAGTCTTATGTCCTACCCTGGTCTGGCTGGCAGATATTGGAGAGGATCTACTGGCTTGCCGTTTTGGCGAATTTCAAAGTGCAATTTCACCTTTTCTGTGCCCGTAGAGCCTATTTCGGCAATTTTTTGCCCGGCTTTAATAACTTCCTGCTCGCTAACCAAGATGCGACTGGTGTGGGCATAAGCACTTAAAAATGTGTCATTGTGTTTCACAATAATTAAGTTGCCGTATCCGCGGAGCCCCTGTCCCGCGTAGACCACTGTTCCAGCCGCTGAAGCCAAGACAGGTTCACCCAAAGCCCCATTGATATCAATCCCCTTGTTCACGGGTTCGCTGGTTGAATAGCGCGCAATCAAACGACCGTTTGCTGGCCACTGCCATTGCAAGGTCGCACTGACGGGCTCATCGGGTGGCGCGTATTGTGGCAATTGTGAAGCGCCAGCGGATCTGGGTGTTTTTTGAGCAGGTGCTTTTGACGGTTTACTGACGCCCGAGCCAGACACCGCATAAGAAGAATGGGGCGCAGATCGGCGGCCACTGACGTCAATTTTTTGTCCTGGATAGATGGTGTAAGGGGAAGGGATTCCGTTAGCACCCGCTAACTCTTGAGGGGTGAGATTGTAATTCCAAGCAATGGAATACAGCGTTTCGCCTTGCTCCACTGTATGAATACTTGACGCTTTGTTGCCATTTGCGAATTTAGATTCAACGGCGACAAAGCCCGATCCTGACGCGCATCCCGCTAAAAATGTAACTAACGTGACTATTGTAATAAGGCGATTGGGTTTCATACGGCTCGACCATTTGCTATTTTTTTGACACCGCCAAATTTGCTCTTCGGCATCAAGGAGGTGGCGAATTTTCTTATCTGTTTTTTTGCAATTAGATAAGCTGTTTCAGCTATAAAACTTCTATCCATGCAATTCGTTTGGCGCGAATTTAGGTATTTTCTGGGTCGATTTTCGCCATATGTTTACCTTAAATTGCGCGCACTTCTGTTTTCTTGTACTACAATTTTCGTCCCTGTGGTGGTTTTTACTTACTTCAACAAGCGCTTTGCCGCCCATTCCACCCCAAAAACTAAGCCAATTCCCAGTACCATCAGCAACAAGGCTGGCACAATCTCTAAGTTTAAATTGGGTAGCACGTTCCTTTCATAAGGCTCAATGAGGCTACGCGCGTTAAAGCGTGTTGCCGCTTCTTTCCACGGCCAAATCTTTATCAGTGAGCCGATCATCACCCCAGTTAACAGCGCTTGCATAGCCTGCGCGTAATGATGCAACAGCCAGCTGAGTAAGCGTGTAAAGAGCAACAAGCCCGCACCAATACCAAAAATAAAATACAACAAAATGCCATAATCAAAACTGTTTAATGCCGCCAAAACCGGTTCATACAGCCCCATCAGCACCAGCATAAAACTGCCTGAAATTCCAGGTAGCAGCATGGCGCTAATCGCAACCGCACCGCCAATAACCAGGTTTATAGGGGTTGGTTCCAGCGCCCCTGAAGAGGTCGTAAAGATATAAGCCATTATCGCTATGCCTATTACCAGCAGCACAGTGCGCACAAAGTTCCACTTAATATCACGCGCGATGTATAAAGAAGCTGCGATAATTAAGCCAAAAAAGAGAGACCAGCACAGTTCTGGATGGTGCTTGAGTACATACTGAATAAGCCTAGAAAAGCTCAGTAACGCCAGAAACATCCCCGTTACCAGTGTCAGCAGAAAGCGGCCATTGATGGCTTGCCAAAACGCCCTAAAACCACGCTCTTTCCATATTTTCAGTGCGCCCAAATTGATGCTTTTAATGCTATCAAGCAGCTCGGTGTAAATACCCGTAATAAAGGCAATAGTACCTGCGGATACGCCAGGGATAAGCTCAACCATGCCCATCACAAAGCCTTTTAGAAATAATAAAATGGTTTGCATAGATAACTCAGTGGTAAAAATTAACGGACGATTCCCGATAAAAACGGCACAAAGTGCACGTTTTCGAGTAATTTTTTCTGGAAATGTTCGCCGCGACGGGTAATAAGCATCAGCTGTTGCTCTTTACCGCCCACAGGCAGAACCAAGCGCCCGCCTTCGGCAAGCTGTTTGAGCAAGGATTCAGGCACATCTTCAGGAGCTGCGGCCGCTAAAATTCCTTGATACGGGCCGTATTCAGGCCAACCCCAACTGCCATCGGACAGCGCCGTTTGAACATTGGTGTAGCCCAGTTCGGCCAAACGCGCTTTGGCTTTTAAATGCAGAACTTCGATGCGCTCCACACTGTACAGCTGCCCAACTAGAGGGCTTAGCACCGCGCTCTGATAACCAGAGCCTGTGCCAATTTCTAACACTTTATCCAGCTTTCCAGACCCCAGCAGCACCTCGGTCATGCGCGCGACTGTGTAGGGTTGGCTGATGGTTTGGCCAAGGCCAATGGGCAAAGCGGTGTCTTCGTAG
>JBDKHD010000046.1:0-26991 GCA_039797885.1 Pseudomonadota bacterium | reverse complement strand
CCCTCGCCGATTTTGTCATAATTTCGTCACAGTTCTGCTTTATCTTGCGTACGACTTCAGTCGTTTACCTTAGGAATTTCGATGTATCCTTTTGCGCAAGCTCGCCTTCTCGTTTTATTTTTTTTTGCTCTGTTCCAGTTACAGTTTCGCCACCAGTAACCCGCTCTTTAGCATCCATGGCTCCAATACATTGGGCGCTGAATTAAACGCGAAATTATTAATGGGCTGGTTTAACGAACGCCATGCCTCACAGGTTCAGCGCATCAACACACTGGAAAATGAATATCGCATTCGTGCTTACGACGGCCTCAAACAACAATGGCAAGAAGTACGAGTCAGTGCTCACGGCAGTAGCACAGGTTTTACGCATTTAATTGAAAAAACAGGCGATATTGCCGCTTCTTCGCGCCCCATTAAAAGCGCAGAAAAAAAAGAATTAAGTGTGCAAGCTCCAATCTCCACTGCGGAGTTTGAACAGGTGGTTGCCATTGATGGCTTGGCAATTATTGTTCACCCAAGTAATCCGTTAAAAAAAATCAGCTTGGCGCAATTAAAAGCAATTTTTAGTGGTGAAATTACGCACTGGGAAGACATTCAAGCAGGGGTGGGTGCTATTCATTTGTATGCGCGTGATGAACACTCTGGCACATGGGATAGTTTCAACAGCATGATTCTCAACAACCGTCCCCTGGCTGCGGCACAACGCTTTGAATCCAACAGCGCGCTGGCTCTGGCCGTAAGTCAGGATGCAGGTGCCATTGGTTTCGTTGGCATGGGCGCCATCGGAGAAAATAAAACCCTGGCACTGTACGAAGGCCAGGCACAAGCGTTACCTCCCAATCCGCTAACCGTTGCCACGGAGGATTATTTGTTATCGCGCCGCTTGTTTATGTATTCCGTCAGCACCAAGCCCGCTGTTAAAGAATTTTTACACTTTGTCCAAAGTCCAGCTGGGCAAAAAATCGTGGCCGAATCGGGTTATATTTCGCAACAAATTACGGCGGTCACACCGCGTATTGACCCACTCCTTCCCAACCCATTTAAAAATCTTACACAAAATGCGCAACGCCTAACCCTAAACTTTCGTTTTATCGAAGGCAAAGTAGAGCTGGACAACAAAGGCAATCGTGACTTGCAACGTCTGGTCGCTTATTTGCAGCAGCATCCGCAAATGCATTTATTGCTACTGGGTTTTGCCGACCCAAAAAGCTCGGATGAAAACAGCAAACTGCTCTCCAAGCTGCGCACACGCCTTGTTTACAGCAAACTTATGCGGCTCGGTGTTCATCACGCCGAAGTGGTCGGTTTGGGTGATGAGGTTTTAATTGCCGCCGCCGAAGAGCTGGCAGGAAAAATTAAAAACCGCCGCGTAGAAGTCTGGGTGCGGCCTTAGCCTACCCATTATTAGGCAGGCATCTTGGCTTCTTTAGCGCAGCCTTGTTACAGCGCAAGACTTTCTGCACTTAGGCGGCTAAAATGCCCGCCTATTTTAACTGCGTGCGGGACTCCACCATGAGCGAAGGAAAAACCACCCACTTTGGCTATCAAACCGTTAATACCGAAGACAAGCAGGCGATGGTTGCCCACGTTTTTCACTCGGTAGCCAGCAAATACGACATCATGAACGACCTGATGTCCTTTGGCGTGCATCGCTTATGGAAACGCATCACCATTGATATGTCGGGCGTACGCCCTGGCAACCAAGTGCTGGATCTGGCCGGTGGTACAGGCGACTTGACCCGTAAGTTTTCTAAAATCGTCGGCGCGCAAGGCAAAGTGGTGCTAGCCGACATCAACTCTTCCATGCTGGAAGTGGGTCGTGAGCGCCTAACCAATCAGGGCTACGTTGGCAATATCGAATACGTGCAAGCCAACGCCGAATGCCTGCCTTTTGCCGATAACAGCTTCGATGTTATTACCATCGCCTTTGGCCTGCGTAACGTTACCGACAAAGACGCGGCACTGCGTTCGATGACGCGCTGCCTAAAACCTGGCGGCCGCTTACTGGTACTGGAATTTTCCAAACCTTCCAATCCTTTGATGAGCAAAGCCTACGACCTGTATTCCTTTACCGCTCTGCCTTTAATGGGCAAGGTCGTCGCCAACGACTCGGAAAGCTACAAATACCTTGCTGAATCCATCCGCATGCACCCCGACCAAGAAACACTCAAAGCCATGATGGAAAAGGCAGGCTTAGTGCGCGTGAGCTACCACAACCTCACCAGCGGCGTCGTAGCGCTGCACCGTGGAATCAAACCCTAATGCTCAACGCCCTTCCCCTTGAAATGCAGCAAGGCCTGATGCTGCCCATTGAACTTGCGCTCAATGCGGTGCTCAGAAAAACTCCCGCCAGCCGTGCGGCACTGGGCAAATGGCAAGGCCGCGTGCTGGCTTTGCACCTAGGTAGCACCTCAATTTTTGTACGCGTTCTCGACCAAAGCTTGGCGCTTAGCCTCGGCCAAGAAACCGAAGCCGACGCGGCACTGTCTGGGGAGGTGCGCGACTTTATGCAGCTGGCACAAGCCAGTAACAAAGCCGACAGTCTGATCAACTCTCAAATCGACCTAAGCGGCGACAGCGAGTTTGCCATTGCCCTGACGCGCATCCTAGATGAGCTGGACATCGACTGGGAAGCGCTCATCAGCCCCGTGACGGGCGGCCTGCTGGCGCATCAGCTGGGCAAACGCGTACGCAGCCTATTTAAGTGGGCGCAGCATAATCGTCCGCTGTACGGCATGATGGCAAAAAATTATTTAGAAGATGAGCTGGCCTTAGTGGCCTCAGCCAACGAGCTTGCGGAATTTGCCGACCAGGTCGATCAGGCCAAGCTTGCCTGCGACCGACTCGAAGCGCGCCTTGCCCAAAAACTCGCCAACTCCAAGGAGCCTTAAGCCGTGGCACGATTTTGGCGTTTGTGGAAAATCCTCTTTGTGTTCAGCCGTTATCGCCTCGATAGCCTGCTGCCCAAAACCCAGCTGCCGCTGTCCTTGCGCATCTTGTTGTGGTTGGCACCTTGGCGCTTAAGCCCCGTACCCACACAGTTAAATCGTGGCGAACGTTTGCGCTTAGCGCTGGAAGCCCTAGGCCCCATCTTTATCAAGTTTGGGCAAATTCTTTCGACTCGTCCTGATTTAATTCCTGCCGAAATTGCCATTGAGCTCAAGCGCCTCCAAGACGATGTTCCGCCCTTTGACAGCGATCTCGCCATCGCCCTCATCGAGGAGCAGCTAGGCAAGCCTATTAAAGAACTGTTTTACGAATTTGAGGCCAAGCCCATGGCTTCGGCATCCATCGCGCAAGTTCACGCCGCACGCCTCTTTAATGAAGACGGCAGCGCAGGTGCCAACGTCGTTGTTAAAGTCGTACGCCCAGGCATCGAAAGCACCATCGAGCGCGACTTGCAACTGCTAGAAACCATGGCGCGCCTGTTGGTGAAATACTCCGCCGATGGCCGCCGTTTGCGCCCGCTGGAAATCGTCGAAGACTACCGCAACACCATTTACGGCGAATTAAATCTGCAAGTGGAAGCCTCGAACTGCACGCAAATTCGTCGCAGTTTTGAAAACTCCGAAATGATTTACCTGCCCGAAGTGTACTGGGAATACACCCGCACCAAGGTCATGGTCAGTGAGCGCATTTATGGTATCCATGTAGCCGATATCGAAGACATCAAAGCGCAAGGCACCAACATTAAATTGCTGGCCGAGCGCGGCGTTGAAATCTTTTTTACTCAGGTTTTTCGCGACAGTTTTTTCCACGCCGACATGCACCCCGGCACTAATTTTGTATCGCGCGAGCACCCTGAAAACCCCAAATACATCGCCATCGACTGCGGCATTGTCGGCAGCCTAACCAAAGAAGACCAAACCTATTTAGCTATGAATATGCTGGCCTTTTTTAATCGCGATTATTATCAAGTTGCGCAGCTGCACATCGACTCGGGCTGGGTTCCTGCCAGCACCAAAGTACACGAATTTGCCTCGGCCATTCGCGCCGTATTAGAGCCAATTTTTGAAAAACCCCTATCGGAAATTTCTTTTGGCCAAGTGTTAATTCAGCTCTTTACCACCGCACGGCGCTTTAACATGCAAGTGCAACCGCAATTAGTTTTGCTGCAAAAAACCCTGCTCAATATCGAAGGCTTGGGTCGCCAGCTTTATCCCGACTTGGATTTATGGACGACTGCCAAACCCTTTTTAGAGCGCTGGCTGCGTGATCGTTTTGGCCCCAAAGCCGCGCTACGCGAATTAAAACGCCAACTGCCCAGCTGGGTTGAAAAAGCCCCGCAAATTCCCAATCTGATTCACGGCACGCTCACGCGCTTAAATCATTTGGACGACAGCCACCACGCGCTGCACGAAGAAATGAGCGCGCTGCGTGAAGAATTAAGCGAATACCGCAAAGACAAACGCAGCCGCAGCATCGCCAAACTGACACTGGCCAGCGGCCTGTTTATTTGGTGGCAAGCCTTCGCCTTGGGGTTGCCCGAAAGCTTGGGCATTGGCCTTGCCGTTGCGGGTGTAATTTTATTGCTGATACGCGCGTAAGTGCGCTATTCTGCGCCGAGTTTTGAGGTGCTTATGAACTGGCTAGACGATATAAAATGGAACGAGCACGGCCTAGTTCCTGCCATCGCCCAAGACCATAAAACGGGTGAGATTTTAATGATGGCGTGGATGAGCCGTGAAGCATTAATGCTCAGCTTGGTCGAGAAACGCGCCATTTATTATTCACGCTCGCGCCAACAATTATGGCGTAAAGGCGAAAAGTCGGGACATGTGCAAAAGCTCTATGAAATACGCCTCGATTGCGACGCCGACGTTTTAGTTCTAAAAGTAGAGCAGCTGGGAAACATTGCCTGCCACACAGGGCGACGCAGTTGTTTTTATCGAGTCTGGCAAGATGGGCAATGGGTCAGTGTTGACCCTGTATTAAAAGACCCTAAAGAGATTTACGAATAATGAGTGACGTACTGAAAGAACTTAGCAACATACTGGAGCAACGCAAACAAGCGAGCCCCGACAGCTCCTACGTCGCCAGCCTGTACCATAAAGGCTTAAATAAAATTTTAGAAAAAGTCGGCGAAGAAGCCACCGAAATGATTATCGCCGCCAAAGACGCCGAACAAAGTGGCGATCATGCCGAAGTCATTTATGAGGCGGCCGACCTGTGGTTTCACTCTCTGGTAGCGCTATCCAAGCTGGGCATTCCCCCAGATGCGGTATTAAACGAACTCGCAAGACGCTTTAATATCTCAGGACTGACTGAGAAAGCGTCTCGCCCTAAAGATTAAACTTTCAACCCCTTGAGGAAAAAACTATGTTAAGCGGCATCAGCATTTGGCAATTATTGATCGTATTGTTAATCGTCATCATGATCTTTGGCACCAAGAAATTGCGTGGCCTAGGTGGTGATTTAGGCGGCGCGTTCAGCAACTTCAAAAAGGCCATGCGTGACGGCGAAAAAGAAGAAGAAAGCAGCCCTGCAAACACTCCCAGCAAGCCATTGGAGCATAAAAAAGCCGAAGGTGTTGATGCCGATTTTGTGCAAAACAAAGAACAGCAAAAACACTAATTCAGCGCGCAGGAAAAGTCTCTCTCGAACGCTCAAAGCTTAGGTTTTGGGCGACTTGCAGCATGGGTGGCTTTTATCTCGATTATTCAGGTGCGATCAACCTATGTTTGATATTGGCTTTTCTGAACTCTTATTAATTGCTGTTCTGGCTTTAATTGTATTAGGCCCCGAACGCTTACCCAAGGCTGCGCGTACCGTGGGCCTACTGGTAGGTAAAATCAAGCGCTCCATCAACAGCATGCAGGAAGAACTGGAGCGCCAAGTACGCACCGAAGAGCTAAAGGAAAAACTCAAAGATCCTTACGCCACCTTTATTGATGAAGACACGCGCGCCAAGTTTGATCCTTCTTACAACAAGGAAGAAAACACCGCTCCCACCTCTGCTCCCTCTGACGACAGCAAAAAATCATGAGCCAAGAAAATCAGCAACAACCGCTAATTACGCATTTGATCGAACTGCGCAACCGTTTATTAAAGGCCGTAACTTCAGTGCTCGTGCTATTTTTGTGTTTGTTTTATTTTGCCAATGATTTATATCTAATTTTAGTACTCCCTCTAACCGATATTTTGCCCGAAAGCGGTGCGGTTATATCTACAGGAATTATTTCGCCCTTTATGGTGCCCTTTAAGCTCACCATGGTGCTTTCTATTCTGCTTGCCATTCCTTACATCCTTTATCAGCTGTGGGCTTTTATTGCGCCTGGGCTTTATCAAAACGAGAAAAAATTTGCTGTCCCCTTGCTGGTCTCCAGCATTATTTTATTTTATTTGGGCATTGCCTTTGCGTACTTTATCGCGCTGCCTTTTGCTTTTGCCTTTTTCACTGCCGCAGGTCCTACGGGCATTGCTTACATGCCCGATATCACCAATTTATTGGATTTTATTTTGTCGGTGTTTTTTGCCTTTGGTGTTGCCTTCGAAATCCCGATTGCCACTTACTTATTGGTGCTAATTGGCTTTACGACTGTTGAATCTCTAGTTGAAAAACGCCCGTATATTTTTCTTGGTTGCTTTGTTGTTGGCATGCTGGTGACACCACCCGATGTGTTTTCACAAACCATCTTAGCCGTGCCTATGTGGCTGTTATTTGAAGTGGGTGTTTTGGCGGCGCGCACCATTAAAAAACCCAAAGAAGACGAAGAAGATCAAAGCGAATCCGAAGCCGAATAAACTAAATATCCACTTCTAATGCTGCCAAGGCTGCGGGTAATTGCTCGATGGCGGTAATGGTTTGGTCAGGCTTGGGCAACCCCTGGGGCCATACCATAGTGCTGTAATTCGCCCAGACCGTTTTCATGCCCAGCTGTTTGGCAGGCAGCATGTCCATCTCTGGACTATCACCGACATGCACCGCTTGAGGTGCAGTCACCTTGGCAAACTGCAAAGCCATATTGAACATGCCAAAATGCGGCTTGGGCGCGCCTGCTATTTCTGCGTTGAGATAAACTTTAAATAAATGCGCAATACCGATTAAATTTAAATCGGCATTACCGTTGGTTAAGGCAATCAGCGGATAATCTTTATTTAATTGTGCCAAGGTTGTTAGGGCATGAGGATAAAAATCAATTGTGCTGCGCTCTCGATAAAATACTTGGAATCCTTGCTGTGCGGCCAAGGTGGCTTCTTTGGCTGGAATATCCAGCTGCAATAAAATTTGGCGCAGCATTTCTACGCGAATCGTGGAAACTCGGAAGCTTAATTCTGGCTGATTTTTGGCAATTTCACGTTGCACCCACAACATATCCCTAAGGCTATAATGCGCAGCCTGCGGATAAGTGTTAATAAGCCACTGGTGCATAGCAGAAGTGGCGCGTTCCAGCGCCGCATCGGGCGTCCAAAGGGTGTGATCAAGATCAAAGGTTATCAGCTTGAACATCTAGGCCGCCTCAGCTTACTGGCGTTTGATCCAAACGCAGCGCCAACACATCACTGACATAATCCAGAAATAAGGTGTCCATCGAACTGCGATAATAATTTTCGTCGTTGCTACCCACCGCCAATATACCAATATTAGTTTTGCCGCGAATTTGCGTAGCCGCCACGGAGCGCGCACTGGTTTGCTCTACACCCAAAAGCCCTGCCATTTCCGCTTGAGAAAATTGCCCGCACAGGGCATGACGGCCTTTAAATAAACGCAACAAAGCACGTTGCGGCTCGCCTTGCAGCACAGTCAAAGGCGCTTCGAGCTGACGCTCGGTAAGATGCACTAAGGCCCAATGATCGACAGCAAAATCTTTGCGTAAAACATCATCCAATGCGGCTTGAATTGCCAACCAATTTTCCGCTTCCACCAAAGCCAATATCAAACGTCGAGTCTTGGCAAAAAGCTGATCGTTGCGGCGAGCATTTTCCAATAAATCCGACAAGCGCTGGCGCAATTCCACATTACGCTGGCGATGAACTGCGAGCTGACGCTCTAGCAGGCTAGTTGCGCCACCAATGTTGTGGGCAATATGTAATTCAGCAAGCAGATCGTCTTTGCCAATAAAAAACTTGGGATGAACCTGTAAAAACTGCGCGACATCGGCTTCAGTTAAGCGTGGCTTTTCGCTCATGGTATTCCTTATAAATTAATACGCCCTTCGTAAACGGTATCCACCGGGCCTTTTATTTGCATTTGCTCTTCATGCCAGGACAATTCCAAATCATGATCCTCTAAAGCTAACACCGTAGAAGCTTGAGCGTTTTCTTGTAAGCGCGTCCATGCCAGTTTATCCAGTGATGTCAGTAGCGTGGGTGCGGGTTTAAAGCTCACCTGCACATCCTGCCTGCCAAACAAAGCCAATTCATAGCAGTAATTTTGGCTTTGTACTTTGATGCGCGATTTTCCTGTTAATTGTTGCTGCACAACAAAGCGCATAATACAGCGCACGGCATTGCTATCAATCACCGCATCGGAGCCATCGGCATTAAAGATGCGGAAATAAAAATCTATTTCCGCATCTTTAGGTTGTTCGATAATCATAAGCTGCGAAAAACCAATTCCCTTGTGCCGCAAGCCCAGCTCACGAATTAACTCACGGCGCAGATAGCCTGTCTGAGTGATTAAATCAATCAGAACCAGATCCAAGCCCGCGCAGTGCATTTTGCTGAACTTAAGCCACATAATGTTCGCTAACTCTGAGGCAGTACAGATTCAAGTGCGTACAGGCTCGCTATCGACTCGCGTTCGCGCACAACAAATTCTTTTTTACCGTCCACCATAATTTCCGCTGCACGACCACGGCTGTTATAATTAGAGGCCATCACGAAGCCATACGCGCCTGCCGACATCACCGCCAATAAATCGCCTGATTGAATAGCCAGCTCGCGATCCTTGCCTAAAAAATCGCCCGTTTCACATACTGGCCCCACCACATCATAACGACGCAACGGCTGCGTAGATTTTTCTTCTACAGGGCGAATTTCTTGCCAAGCGCCATACAACGCAGGACGAATTAAATCGTTCATTGCCCCATCAATAATGGCAAAGTTTTTGTGCTCATTGAGCTTTAAAAACTCAACCCGAGTAATAAATACGCCTGCGTTAGCCACGATATAACGACCAGGCTCAAATATCAGTTTGAATTTGCGAGAGCCTAAACGCTCTTTAATTGCGGCCATATATTGCGCTGCGGTGGCAGGTACTTCATCACGATAACGCACACCCAAGCCACCACCCAAATCCAAATGCTCGATGACAATGCCTTGTTCAGCCAAGGTATCGACCAATGCCAGCACGCGATCTAAGGCGTCAAGGAAAGGACGAACTTCGGTGAGCTGACTGCCAATATGACAATCCACACCTTTGATTTTAATGCCAGACAATTGCGCCGCCTTGCTATAAACACGCACGGCTTGGTTAATATCAATACCAAATTTATTGTCTTTTAAGCCTGTCGAAATATAGGGGTGGGTTTTGGCGTCAACATCGGGGTTCACGCGCAAAGAAACCCGCGCTAACTTTCCTGCTTGCGTCGCGACTTCGCTTAAACGATCCAGTTCGGCTTCGGATTCGACATTAAAGCAATACACGCCTACTTCCAGCGCGCGCAACATTTCTTTGGCGGTTTTGCCCACGCCCGAGAAAACAATCTTTTTAGGATCCCCACCTGCGGCGAGGACTCGCTCCAGCTCACCAAGACTCACAATATCAAAACCCGCACCCAAGTGTGCCAGTACATTCAAAACCGCCAGATTGGAATTGGCTTTAACGGCGTAACACAATAAGTGCGGCCAATCTCCTAGCGCATTGGCATATTCTAAAAAATGCGTTTCCAGTGCATGACGCGAATACACATAAAGAGGCGTGCCGTGCTTGTTTGCTAAAGAGGCCAAAGAAACTTGTTCAGCGTGCAATACGCCCTGTTGATACGAAAAAACGCTCATGAATGGCTCGCAACGGAAGAGGTAAACGGCGATGGTTCGGCTTGCGGTAAGTACAACGGGCCTTTTTGGCCACAGGCACTTAGGCAAAGAAAGGTCAGCAAGAAAAGCACGCGTAAATACAGCATATAAGCCTCCAAAATGGCTAGGCATTATAAGGGCAAAGGCTCGGGCTGTCTGCTTTTTAGCTGATTTGCGCCAACCGGCTTTCAAGCTTATGTCGCACTTGCAGGTGATCGATAACGTTGTCGTTATCGGGCAGTTCGAGGTCACTTAAAAATAGCGGGTATTGGCCGTGGCTTTGGCGCAAGGCGCGCACCGTCTCGGTAATGGCACGATAAAAGCCTTCGCCGTACTGCCAAGCACTGAACTCTTGGCCATTGATGTAGACGGTGGCCTGCTGTTCATGGTCGAGAATAGCGCGCACATCAATACTGGCAGGCAGCTCAACCAATTCGGGAAGTTGTCTTTTTAATAGGTCAAAATCGTAGCTGTTGGTTTTGCGCTTAAGCTCGTACAAAGTAAGGCGCCGCTCACGAGCGCGCTGCTCTTTTTGGCCAAATCGCTGATCCAATTGTTTTAAAAAGCGCAACATCGGCATAAGCCAATACAGCACCGAATTAGTTCCAGCTTCTTCTTGCCATTGCAAATGCAACAGGGTGCCTTTTTCATCTAGAAAATAAAAATACAAGCGCTCGTCTTTTCGCCAAAAAAATATTTGCCATAAACCCGCTGCACTTTTTTCATAAATTAAACGCAGCGGGCTTCCCAATAAGGCGGTTTTGTCTAATCGATAGGCGGTATAGCTACGATATTTTCTTTGCAAAAGCGCCAATAGTTTTTGCGCGTTATCGGCAGCTTGAAGCTCGATGTTTTTCTCTCCCATTTCAAATAAATAATAGCTTGTTGCTATTTCCAGCAAATAGGGTGTCTTTGGAGTTTGAATGAAATGCACCTGCACATCTTGTACGACCTCCTCAACCCGTTTTGCAATCGCCGCCGCCCTGCTATCGCAATAACAATGAACACGGCTTTCTGGCCAGCCATATTCCTTAGCCAGTGCTTGCGACTGTAAGAGAGTGAATAATAATTTCGCCAGTGAATCATCGCCTTGAAAACGATCCACCTGCCACTCACCCCAGCTATTTATAGTCACTAAATCGATGGTTAAGACTAGGTTTTCACGAATGGCACTAAATCCTAATGCATCATCACGACTGCTGATTTTTTGCATTCCTTTGCGGCTTAAATGCTTTTGCGGGTCAACACCCACATTTACAAAGATGCGCCAAAAAATAGGCTTGGCGGATTGCAAAAAACTTTTACTGTTTATTTGAATTGCTTGGATTTCTTTTATCGCCTGCTGAATTTGTTTTAGCTCATAGGTGCTTATAGCTTGGCTTTGCGCAATAAAAATTCGTGTATTTCCTTGCCAGATTGCGTTTAGGCGCGCAAAACAAAGAAGCTCTATCAAAGAGAGCGATTGTTTTAATACCGCATGAGGCGTGCCAGAATTCTGCGGCCAAAACCCTGGCAATAAACGCCAAACACCTTCTTTAATTTCAAAGGTAATAGTTTCTTGAAACAAGGATGGGCTAATGCCTGGGTTAATATTAATGATCTTTCCCGGCCTGCTATCAAAAGCAGCGTAAAGCCGATTGCCCAAGGCTTGCAAATCTTGTTTGCTGATGTGTAATTTTCCAACGTGTTTTTGGCTAAAACCAACTAAAAAACGATAGCTCAGGAGCATTTCATTAATTAAAGCATTTCGCTCAGTTGCAATGCGAATTGGCTCCCAGCTTTGACGATCATCCATCAACTTAACGGTGAATTCATCCCAACCCCAGATCGCAACAATTCTTTGAACAACCTGAAAACGCCAGCTGGATTTTTGGCTGGATGTCGCTTGGCTTAATGGCAGTTTTAATTTGTAATAAAATGCTCGACGTATTAACGCCAATCGCTCTGAGTCTTGAGCCAATTGCGTACTGATACGATCCAATAGCAGCCAATAGGCGTCATTTTTATCTCTATCGGTATTGCCCTGATGAACCTGTTTTTTTAAATCCCAGCACAGCGGACGGCTGTGTGGATATTGGCTGGCGTAATTACAGGTCAATAGTAATTTTAAAATGGATTTATACGGCGAATGCAGTCCCTTATGCAGCTGCCATAAACCTGCGCCAACGTATTCGGCTGCTGGAATGCTGGGGATATTACCAAAATGCAGCCATTTATGATCCTCAACTCGATGCTCGCTGACCAGCGCCTGCCAATACGCATCGGCATTTTGCTCCATATCACCGGGGATTAGCCACCAGCGTGGCCGAGCACCTGCAAGCCAAATAGCACTGCGATAAAATTCATCCAGCAGCAATAAATGCTGCGTACTGCCACTGTCTTCACCCTCGGCAAAATGTTTTTTTCCTGAGCGAAAATCCGTTAGGTGCATTAAAAAAAAATGCAATTCAACACTTAGATCTGCGGCCCACTCTTCGATTAAACGACACTTCTTTGTAAGCACCGCAAGTTCTGTAGTCGACAGCGCTTCCTGATAGCACAGCCACACATCCAAATCAGAACTGCGCGATTGCGCAACCGATCCGCTGCTGCCAATTAAATACAAACCATCAATGGGCGGCTGCCCTCGCCCCCTGGGAACACTCAAGCCACGCGCAAGTGTTTGCACGGCGTTTAATTGCCGCGCACTTGGCTCAAAATGCGCCACTCCCGCAGGAGCGTGATTATCAACAAAACCCGGCAAACGCACGTGATTCATGTGCAAAAGCACAGGGATTAAATCCAAAACCTGCTGCTGTTTTGGCAGCATAAGACTGTACGCCGCATCGAGCCGCGCTTGGTTAAGTGCAACGAAAGATTGCTGCCATTGATGCAGCTGCGCAGGGGTAGGAAGAGTAATTTTATTGGGCATAGGCTCAGTATAGTTTAGCCTTGCCCAAACGCATTAAACGCTAATGCGCGAGAAGTCTTTATGACGCAATAAATTGTGGCTAAGCATGGCCCATTGTTCTGGCCAATAAGCGGTGGGCAATAGATTAAACTCGCTACGCACATACTGACGAATGCGACCCTCTAAATAGGCCACCAGCATATTACTAATAGCACTCACTGTTTGCGTGGGAACTTTCTGCTCGCGCACCTCGGCTTCGCGTAGCATTTGTTTGAGCTGTGTTTCCACACGCTCGAAAAATTGGTGCATTCGCGCACGCAAACGCTCAGTCTCCCCCGCCAACACATCGCCTGACAACAAGCGGCACATGCCAGGATTTTTTTCAGCAAAGCCTAAAATCAAAGACAGAGTTTTTTCAAGGCGATCATCGATTTTATCGAAATCCGTGGTTATGCGCGTAATTCGCGTAAAAATCGTATCTTCAATAAAAATCATTAAGCCTTCAAACATTTTGGCTTTACTGGGGAAGTGCCGATACAGCGCCGCCTCGGACACGCCCACTGCTTGCGCAAGACTGGCAGTGGTAATACGCTCACCCGGATTACTTTCCAGCATCTGAGCCAATGCTTGTAAAATCTGATCGCGTCGCGATACTTTTTCGCCAGTCTCGGTCATAACGGCTCCGCTTATTAGCGCTTTTGATTGGTGATTAGAGTACCTACACCGGCATCGGTAAAAAGCTCAAGCAGGGTTGCGTGAGCCACTCGGCCATCGATAATATGCGCACTAGTTACGCCGCCGTGCACCGCATCCAAAGCGCATTGAATTTTCGGCAGCATACCACCGTAAATAGTGCCATCGGCAATAAGAGTGTCCACTTGCTCTGTCGTTAAACCCGTTAAAATGTTGCCGTTTTTATCCATTAAACCTGCGATATTAGTCAGCAATAATAATTTTTCGGCTTTTAAAAATTCAGCCACTTTTCCTGCAACTAAATCGGCGTTGATATTGTAAGACGCACCATCTTCACCTACGCCAATGGGAGCAATAACAGGAATAAAATTGCTGTTAGTAAGCATGTCCAGCACTTCGGTATTGACTTGAGTGACTTCACCAACATGGCCAATATCGATAATTTCGGTTTTTGCCAACTCTGGCGAGTGTTGAGTTACTGTTAATTTTTTGGCCTGAATCAACTGGCCGTCTTTGCCTGTTAGACCAATGGCTTTGCCACCGTTTTGGTTAATTAAATTTACGATTTGTTTATTAACTAAACCACCTAGCACCATTTCAACAACATCCATGGTTTCTGCGGTCGTTACACGCATACCGTTTACGAATTTGCTTTCGATATTAAGTTTGGCTAAAAGGTCGCCAATTTGTGGGCCACCGCCATGAACCACGACGGGATTAATGCCAACCATCTTTAACATCACCATGTCGCGGGCAAAACTTTTTTCAAGCTCTACATCAATCATGGCGTTGCCGCCGTATTTCACCACTATGGTTTTGCCAACAAAACGTTGTAAATAGGGCAGTGCTTCGCTTAATACATTGGTTGCAATTTCGGCGCTTTGACGAGTTAGAGGCATGGCCGTCTCCAGATAAAAGCCAAGGGAATTAGAATGGGGGCATTATACGAAAGGGGCTGCTATAAACCTAGCGATCTACCGCTAAAAAGACGACTTCAATTCGGGTGCGTGGCGAGCCAATGCCTCTTTAATGCGCAGCTGCACGTGCTTTAATGCTTCAGGGCTATCGCCTGCAAAACGCAAAGTTAATTTAGGAGTGGTGTTCGACGCACGCACCAATCCCCAAGAATCGGCAAACTCAAGTCGCAAGCCATCATCACGGAAAACTTTTGCGCTCGCCAGCAGCTCGGCATCGCCAGAGAGCTGTTGTAATATCTCAAATTTCCGCGCCTCGGTACTGGCCAAAGTAATCTCTGCGGTGCTGTATTCGTTTGGTAATTGCGCAAACACTTCATGACTGAATTGCGATGATTGGCTTAAAGATTCCAGCAGGCGTACGGCTACATATAGGCCGTCATCAAAACCAAACCAGTTATCGTTTAAGTACAAATGACCGCTGAACTCACCGCCGACAATAGCGTTGTGCGTACGCATGTTTTTTTTCATCAAGGAGTGTCCTGTCGGCCCCATAACAGGTACGCCGCCAAGGTCGGTAATAAAGCGGCGTAATAATCCCGATGATTTCACATCAAAGAGAACGGAACGCCCTGGATTTTTTGGCAATATATGCTGAATCAACAGCATTAATAATCGGTCGGGCCAGATAACCTCACCAGAGCTATCCACCAGCGCTGTACGATCACCATCGCCATCAAAAGCAATACCGACATCCGCGTTATTGGCGATAACAGATTGCTTTAGCACTGTTAAATTTTCTTCAATACTGGGATCGGGGTGGTGATTGGGAAAGCGTCCGTCGACATCGCAAAAAAGAAATTCCGTCTGCACATTAAGCCGCTTAAATAAACGCTCAGCTAAAGGTCCTGCCACACCATTGCCTGCATCTACAACGATTTTTAGTGGTCGTGATAATGGCGTGGTACCGAGCTGCGCCAAATACGCCTCTTCAATATTTATTCTTTGTAAAATTCCTAAATTATTCTTTGGTAAGTTTTGCGCTTTAATGCGCTGATATAAATCTTGAATTTCCTGAGCACTTAACGCCTGTTGTGCAACAACAATTTTGATGCCGTTATAATTGGCAGGATTATGACTGCCCGTAATCATCACGCCATTAGGGCAAGATAAATAATGGGTAGAAAAATACAGCAGCCCCGTAGGTTGCATCCCTAAAAAATTTACCGAGCACCCCGCCTCAAGCAAACCATTTTGCAAGGCTTGTGCGAAAGCAGGGCTGGATAAACGACCATCGTAGGCCAAGTTGCAGGCCGACTGTTCTCGCTCGATTAAGGTACTACCAATGGCTCGACCAATCCAGTAGCACACATCAATGGTTAAATCTTCATCGACTATGCCACGAATGTCGTAGGCGCGAAAAATTTCGGCACTAAGGTGCTTGATCATCGTCCAGCTCTTCAACCATGACGCCCTCTTCTTTGGGTGCGGCCTTACGGTTAATAATCGCGGCGCGGCGTGTTGGCTCTAGCTGAATATCCAAAGCTTGCGCAGGCGCGGTGTTGGAATTATCAATGCGTTTATGCGCGCGCAATATTTGCAGCATTCGTGTCGCCAATTCTGAAAAAATACCTAAGGTAAATGGCGGTTCTTCGGCGCGGCCATGGCGACTTAATACGCGCAAGTAATTCAATAGCATCAGTTGATTGCGTTTCACTTCGCGTTTTTGCAACAACGCCAATGCAATTAAAATTAATATAATTAATGCCAGCACCCCAACCCAAGGAGCGACCAAGGGAAATAAGCCTAATATTGGACGTTCACTATTCGGCATATAGCTTAAATACCAATAATCGTTGATAGGCAAAGTAACGGCTGATGAAATATCGGCTTTACTTTCACCTGCATCAAAAACGGTAACGCCTCGGATTTTATCGTTTTCAACGTATTGCGTCACTAATACGCGACCAAGCTTTTGGCTAGCGACCGCCTGAAATTGGTTAAGCCATGCGTGCCCATATTCCACCAGCATCACCCCGACTATATCTTTGCTTTCATTGCGCACAGGCGTAGCCCAATAAAAGCGTAATTTGCCATCAATGGAGACAGCTTCAAAACGCATTTCCGCACCTTTTAAAGTTCGAGTAACCAGCTCTTGCACTGCAAAACCGTAATCTTTAAATAGCCCCAGCGTACCCATACGATCGACCAGTTTAATATCGACACTGCCAGGCAAAAAATCCTGTAAGGTTTTTACCCATTCTGGGTCACCTTCGGTGAGAGCATTTAATGTGTACGCATTTTCACTTGCGGCTTTTTGCAAGCCGCGCGTGTCCTCTAAGCGCGTTGAAAGTGCTTGCACCATTTGCTGAGCCATAGCGTTGGCATAGCGCGCATCGATATCGTCTTGGGTAAAAAGGTTGATCTGTACACTTTGCGTAGAGAAACCTGCGGCCACAATAAACACCGCTAATAAAATCATTAAGCGACTGTAAGTCGTGATGTTGCGCTTTGCTGCCATGGTGCATCCTTTCGGTTCGGATAAAAGAGATTAACGGCGGCCTGAATGACCAAATCCGCCTTCGCCGCGCTCTGTCGCTTTAAATTCGGCGACCAATTCAAACTCAGCCTGCACCACGGGCACAAGCACCAACTGCGCCAAACGCTCGCCGATTTCGATGGTAAAGGGCGTATTGCCGCGATTCCAGCAACTGACCATGAGCTCTCCTTGATAATCCGAGTCGATCAAACCGACTAAATTACCCAAAACGATTCCGTGCTTATGACCTAAGCCCGAGCGCGGCAAAATCACGGCGGCTAAATTGGCGTCCTCGATGTAAATCGCCATGCCAGTACGGATAAGCTGAGTGTCGCCTGGATTTAAGATTAAGGGAGCATCCAAACAGGCGCGCAAATCCAAACCCGCTGAGCCAGAGGTTGCATATTGCGGCAAAGGAATGTCTTTACCCAAACGCGCATCCAGTAATTTGACCTGTAATTTTTGCTTCATAATTTTCTCAAATTTAAGAGTGGTATTCCTTAGCAATTAATGCGATGAGCTCTCGCGCCAATTGCTGTTTATTCATAACCGCAAAATACTGTTTATTCTGTTTGGTAAAAACACTGACGGCGTTGTCGTCACCGTTAAAACCAATATCGGTGCGCGATACATCATTAGCAATAATCATATTAAGATTTTTGCGCTCCATTTTGCTCAGTGCGTAGCTTTCAACATCCTGAGTTTCTGCGGCAAATCCCACACAAAATGGCCTGCTGTCGTGATGTGCAATGGTTGCCAACACATCGGGATTTTTTACCATTTTTATTTCTAAATGCGTGCGGTCATCGGTCTTTTTAATTTTCTGACTGGCACAGTGTTCAGGGCGATAATCGGCTACCGCTGCTGCCGCAATAAAAACGTTGCATTCAGGCAGGGCTGCCAGCGCAGCATCAAGCATATCCTGCGCACTGGTTACATCTACTCGCGCAACACGCGCTGGTGTGGGCAAATTTACCGGCCCTGCGATCAAGGTGACCCTGGCTCCTGCATCACGCGCGGCCACGGCCAAAGCAAAGCCCATTTTTCCTGAGCTGTGATTGGAAATATAACGCACAGGGTCGATGGCTTCGCGCGTAGGGCCTGCGGTAATTACCACTTCCACACCCGCCAGCACGCCCCGAGTAAATAAGCGTGCGACTTGCTCGGCGATAACGAGCGGCTCCAGCATCCGTCCAGGTCCGACATCGCCGCAGGCTTGCACGCCGTCATCGGGGCCAAAAATGTGCAGCCTCTCACCTTTTACAGCACGCAAATTCCGCAAGTTGGCCTGAGTGATATCGGCGCGCCACATCTGTTGATTCATGGCTGGCGCAAGAGCCAAAGGTGCGGCGGATGCTAAACACAAAGTCGTGAGCAGATCATTACCCATGCCGGCATTTAAACGGGCAATAAAATCGGCTGTGGCGGGAGCAACCACGATCACATCCGCCCAACGCGCCAGCTCGATATGCCCCATGCCCGCTTCGGCTTCGGGGTCGAGCAGCTGTGTATGCACTGGGTTGCCCGATAACGCCTGCAAGGTTAAAGGCGTAACAAACTCGCACGCGCCTGCCGTCATCACCACCTGCACCTGCGCGCCCGCTTTGGTAAACAGACGTACCAGCTCGCAGGCCTTATAAGCGGCAATGCCACCCGTAATGCCCAGCAAGATGCGTTTATTCGATAGCGACAGCATAAAAAAGCGTCCTTTGACCAAAGTGCGAGCAGTATATAAAAAATCAGGCAAAAGAAGGAGGCATAAAAGTAAGTGCTTGCCTATCTTGCGACAAGTGCCACATCAAGGAGCAAGCTATGGCAATTACAGACTGGCCGCTAGAAGATCGCCCCCGTGAAAAACTATTAAGCAAAGGTGCAGCGAGTCTTTCCGATGCCGAACTGCTCGCCATTTTTTTGCGCACAGGCATCAAGGGCAAAAGCGCCGTGGACCTAGCGCGCGAACTGCTACAAAGCTTTGGCGGCTTACGCCCTTTGCTAACCGCCGACGAAGAGCGTTTTTGCAGCCACTTAGGGCTAGGCAGCGCCAAGTTTGCTCAGCTGCAAGCTGTGCTGGAGATGGCACGCAGGCACCTAGCCGAGCAGCTTAAGAAAGAAAACGCACTAACCAGCCCAGGGCTAACGCGCCAATTTTTACAGGCCAAGCTGCGCGATCTGGATTACGAGGTCTTTGCCTTGCTGCTTCTGGATAACCAACACCGCGTTCTTCAGTACCACGAACTTTTTCGCGGCACCATAGACGGCGCGGCGGTTTACCCCAGAGAAGTGGTGAAACTGGTGCTGGGTCACAGTGCGGCGGCGGTTATCTTGGTGCACAACCACCCCTCAGGCATTGCCGAGGCCAGCCCAGCCGACCGCGCCCTGACCGAGCGCCTCAAGCGCGCCCTCGACAGCATTGATGTGCGCGTACTCGACCATGTGATAGTGGGCGACGGCTATTGCGAATCCTTTGCCGAACATGGCTGGATGTAAGTTAGCTTGCACCCCTTTGGCATTTTTGGTATAAAGCGCAGCTCATTTCAGCCAGGGCCATTGATTGTTTACCTCAAGGTAACAAATGCCCAAGGTTGGTAACGAATTTAATAGTCTGTTCGATACAATCAACATCGGGGCGAATTCAATGTCTAAGGTATGCCAAGTTACTGGGAAAGGTCCCATGGTTGGGAATAAAATTTCCCACTCACAAATCAAAACCAAACGTCGTTTTTTACCAAACCTGCAACATCACCGTTTCTGGGTAGAGAGTGAAAAACGTTTTGTCCGTCTGCGTGTTTCTACGCAAGGCATGCGCATCATCGATAAAAATGGTATCGATACTGTGTTAGCTGAGATCCGCGCACGCGGCGAAAAAATCTAAGGAGGCTCATTATGCCACGCGATAAAATCCGTTTAGTGTCAAGCGCCGGTACTGGCCACTTCTACACTACCGACAAAAACAAGCGCACTATGCCTGAAAAAATGGAGATCAAAAAATTTGATCCTACCATTCGCCAGCACGTGATCTACAAAGAAGCCAAAATTAAATAAGCTTTTTTGTCTGCGCAAAACCCGCTTCGGCGGGTTTTTTTATGGCTGCTTAGTTTGGGGTTTGAAACCTTGCGCTCAACGTATATAGACAATGCCTGAACTTCCCGAAGTAGAAACCACCAAGCGTGGCCTAGAGCCATGGCTTTTGAATCAACACATCGAGAAAATCACTGTGCGTCAGGCCAAGCTGCGCTGGCCTGTGCCTGTGGAAATTTCTCAGCTCGAAGGCCAGCGCATTCTTAGGCTGGAGCGACGCGCGAAATATTTGCTCGTGCACACCGAGGCGGGCACAGCGATTTGGCATTTAGGCATGTCGGGCTCGCTGCGCATTGTTGAACCAAGCGCCACCATTGGTAAACACGATCATATCGACTGGCAGCTCAGTAACGAAAAAGTGCTGCGTTATCATGACCCGCGCAAATTTGGAGCGCTGCTCTTTAATCCACCGCACAGCGACGTGGCTGTGCTTGCACATTTGGGCCCAGAGCCATTGAGCGATGCTTTTACGGGCGCGTATTTATTTGCCCGAGCACGCGGTAAAACGCAAATGGTTAAAACATTTATTATGGATGCCCGCCAGGTTGTAGGTGTCGGTAATATTTATGCTAATGAAAGCCTATTTAAAGCAGGGATTCAGCCTGAACTGGCTGCGGGAAAAATTAGCTTAAAGCGCTATGAAATACTGGTACAGGAAATCAAAACCATCTTGACACAAGCCATCCAACAAGGCGGAACAACCTTGCGCGATTTTGTTGGCGGCGACGGCAAACCAGGCTATTTCGCCCAACAGCTACAGGTCTACGGCCGCAAGGGTCTGCCCTGCCCAAAATGCCAAAAGCCTTTGCAAGAAGTGCGGATCACGCAGCGCAGCAGCGTGTTCTGCACGAAATGTCAGCATTAATACAATTTTTTTGGCTAAACTCTGTGCCTGTCGTGACGATATCGCATTGTGCTGATATAGTCGCGCCATTGCCCCAAGCATCGAATGAGGAATAATAATGCGACCTATGGCAGCTTTGTGGAAATCAATCGTCTGTGCAGGCATGGCCGCCGCTCTTGTGGCGCCATCCGTTCAAGCCGAACCCGTCAATGAATCACCCAGCGCAGGTGCGATGATCGCCGATGCCGTGGTGGCTCGCCCGTTATACTTTGCGCTGTCACAAGTTGGCGCAGCCGTTTATACCGTCACTTTGCCCTTTACCCTATTGGGAGGTAACGCCGATCAAGCTGCAGAGACCTTAGTGGTTACGCCCCTGCAAGGCGCGTTCGTACGTTGCTTAGGCTGTGGCAAAATCGAAAGCCAGGTGAGCAATTTAAGTGAGCACGATGGCACCAAGCGCATTCGTCACTTTATCGCACTGAACAGCGGCATGAGCTTTCTAAAGGCCAGCTCCGTTGACGATGAAGCAATTAACTACGGCGTGAACTTGGGTACGCATTTCGCACTGAACGATGCCAGCCGTTTTGATGTGATGTTCGGGGTAAAAAACCTTGGATCCATCAAAGATGCCACCAACAGCGGCAACTTACTTTCTTATCAATTGGCTAGCCGCTTTGGTCGCCACATTGGCCCTGTTGATCTCATGTTCAAACTGGGTGCGCATTATTGGGATACCAATGATGTCAACTTAGGGCAAGTCTCTAAATCAGACTTCAGTTATCTTTACGGCGTAGGTTTAGACCTATGGGCTGGCGATCATATTCGCTTTAGCTTGGACTATACCAATTACGACCTCAAAGAAAGCTCTCGCATTGACAGCGCGGATTTGAACCTCGCTATCATGTTCTAAAAAAAGGCCGCTCGCGGCCTTTTTTTCAGCCCCTTTTTAGGGCTTTATTTTTTGCCAAACCTGGCCAAAAAACTCATAAATCGCGCGCTCACTTTTCATGGCGGCACGAGCCTCAATTCGCCAATCGGAATTTTCTACGCCAAGGCGCAGGGCTGGTGCGGGTATCGGCTCCAGCCCCAACTGCTGATAGAAGCGTAACGCACGCGGTAAATGCGAAGCCTCTGTCACCAAGGCAAAGCGTTTACCTTGTAGCAGGCTTTGCTCGGCTTCGGCTTCTTCTTGGGTATCTTTAGGGCTGGGAAAGCTGTAAATACGCGCCGCATCCACCCCCATGCCGATAGCTACCTCACGCATAACCTCAGCGTGCGAACGACTGTCTTCACCCTTGTAGCCCGACACCAACAATATGGCTTGGGGATTGGCGGCCAAAATTCGCAAGCCCTCTAACAAACGATACACGCTGGACGCGCACAGCTGCGATACAGGGGGCATTGTCAGATCGGTGGCGTGACAGCCACCCAGCACCACCACGGCATCAACGGGCTGACTGATGGCGAACATAGGGTGGTCGTGCTCAAACGGTGCGAGCAGGTGGTCGGATACAGGCTGCCAGCTGGTTAAACCCAGCCATAACACCGCCATCAAAACCAAGAACCGGCTGAGTTTCGGTGATTTTTTCCATAGCACTAAGGCCAAGAGCAAGGCCACCAGCACGCTAGGAATAGGCATCAACAACATGGCGAAGACTTTCTTTATATAAAATAAAACCATGCACTGTCCTTATGCCCAAGGGCTGTTTTATTTTTGGATTTTTTTGCCTGTGAGCTTTTCGTATTTTTCCGCTAAGACTTCGCGGCTTTCCACGCGCTCAGAGTCAAGCGGAATGCAATCAATGGGGCACACTTGCTGACATTGTGGCTCTTCATAGTGGCCAACGCATTCGGTGCATTTTTCTGGGTTAATTTCATAAATTTCTTCCCCCATATAAATCGCTTCGTTGGGGCATTCAGGCTCGCACACGCCGCAATTAATGCACTCATCGGTAATTTTTAAAGCCATGATACTGCCTCCATCAAGGCATTAGTGTGCAAGGCATTGCTGCAATGCTTTATGAACTTCGGGGTGAACAAAATGGCTAACGTCGCCATTTAATGCGGCAATTTCTCGCACTAGGGTCGAAGAAATATAAGAGTATTTTTCCGCAGGCGTGAGGAACATGCTTTCAACATTAGGAGCCAACACGCGATTCATATTGGCCAGCTGAAATTCGTATTCAAAATCGGATACCGCGCGCAAACCACGCAAAATAATATTGGCTTTTTGTTCGCGTACAAAATCCGCCAAGAGCGTGCTAAACCCCACCACTTCAACATTGGGTAAATGCCCCAAGACAATGCGCGCAAGCTCAACGCGCTTATCCAATTCCAATAAAGGTTTTTTCTTAGGATTGTAGGCAACAGCAACAATAATACGGTCAAACATGCGCGCGGCACGTTCGACCAAATCCGCATGACCGTTGGTAATCGGATCAAAAGTCCCAGGATAAACCACGATATTCATAAGATTGCCTTAATCTTGGTTGGCTTTGCGCGCATAGTAAACAAATTGCCCCCCAGACTCCAGCGCCTTGCACTTTCCTAAGTTCAGGCTAAACCTAGTAAAATTCTTTGCGGAGGTAGCATCATGGAACAAAGGCGACAATTTCAACGCATCCATTTTTTACAGCGCGTCATCGCTGATCTTAATGGGCAGGAGTACGAGACACACTGCCTAGATATCAGCCTGCGCGGTATTTTATTGGCTCGCCCCGCGCAGAGTCATTGGGCGCTTGGTGTCATGTTGCATGTCACCTTAGTGCTGTCGGCTGAAGAAAAAATTATTATGCCGTGCAAGCTGGTGCATCTGGATAATGACATCGCAGGGTGCAGCTGCGACAGCATGGACATCGACAGCCTGACCTCGTTGCGCCGTTTGTTGGAGCTGAATCTGGCCAACCCACAAGAAATGCAACGTGAACTTTCGGAACTGTTACGGTATTAAAGCTTGGAGTAAAGTGGCAGGCTTTCCTCCTAGGATATTGCCATGTTTACTCCCATTCTTGCAGGTCAGGCTTTCCCCCATACTATCGGTAAATTCGTCTGTGTCGGACGCAATTACGCCGAACACGCCAAAGAACTGAACAATCCCATCCCCAGTAAACCGCTGCTATTTATGAAACCTGCCGATGCCGCCGCTCCTTTAGCGCCACAATTTGGCATTCCCTTGCAGTACGGTAGCGTGCATCACGAACTGGAAATTACCATTTTAATCGGGAAAAAACTGCATCGCGCCAGCCAAGATGAAGCGCAAGCTGCCATTGCAGGCGTAGGTATCGGCTTGGATTTAACTCTGCGCGATGTTCAAGATGGGCTAAAGAGCAAAGGCCAGCCTTGGGAAATCGCTAAAGCCTTTGATGGCTCTTGCCCCGTCAGCGCCTTTGTTGCACC
Source organism: Pseudomonadota bacterium (assembly GCA_039797885.1). Lineage (GTDB taxonomy): Bacteria > Pseudomonadota > Gammaproteobacteria > Pseudomonadales > Oceanobacteraceae > Venatoribacter. The sequence goes on along the minus strand of JBDKHD010000046.1, from coordinate 2,677 downwards.
CAGTGATTTTGCCGATCTGCAACAGATCGACATTGCGCTATTGCGTAATGATAAGGTGCAGCAACAAGGCAACAGCCGCGATATGCTCTTTGCCATTGTGCCCTTGATTGCGCAGATGAGCGACCTTTTCACCCTAAATCCTGGGGATGTAATTATGACGGGAACGCCTGCTGGCGTCGGAGAATTACTCGTTGGGGATCAGCTGGAGTTAAAACTCGGCAACATGCTGAGCGTTTCCGCTCAGGTCGTTGCCGCTTAAGCACTAAAACGGGATTTCGTCATCGAAACTGTCGTTAAAACCGCCATGATTGGGCATGGGTGGTTGTTGCACGGGGGGCTGCTGCGCAGGTTGCGAGTAGCCGCCAGCGTAGTTTGGAGCGCTTTGGTAGCCCGTTTGCGGCATAGGTTGCGCCATCGGCTGCTGCACGGGCTGTTGCATTGGTTGCGCCTTAACTGGCTGTGTTTGATAACCAGACTGAGCCGCGCCATAAACGGGATTAGCCTGCGGTGCGGCTTGTGCGTAGCTCGGCGTTGCGGTTTGCGCTGCTGACTGTGTGTAATTTTGCACTGGCGCATGGCCTGCTTGTGCATTAAAGCCCGCTTCCTGCCCGCCACCGAGCATCACCATATCAGTGGCAACAATTTCAGTGGTGTAGCGTTTAATGCCGTCTTTTTCCCATTCACGAGTTTTTAAACGACCTTCAAAATAGGCTTTAGAACCTTTTTTCAAATACTGCTGCACGATTTCTGCCAAACGCCCGTACACCACCAAACGGTGCCATTCGGTTTGCTCGACTTTCTGGCCCGTTTGTTTGTCGTTGTAGCTTTCATCAGTGGCTAGGCTTAGATTGGCAACCAAGCCGCCGCCTGGCATGCTACGCACTTCAGGATCGCGTCCAATAGTGCCAAGTAAAGTTACCTTATTAATACTGCGTCCCATGTTTTGCTCCTGATACCGCATCTTCGTTATTTTTTCTGGGCGTATTATGCACTGAACTCGCCCGTTACCCATCAGTCTTTGTTATTGCGGCGCAGGGCTTTTTAGTACATAGCCTGCCCAGAGCAGCACGAGCGCGCCAAATAAGGCGAAAAGTACTGTGCTGCCAAAGTGGCTATACAACCAACCCCCTAACGCGCCTCCTGCAAAAGCGCCCATAAATTGCATACTGGAATAAATACCCATGGCGCTGCCTTTTGCCGTTTTGGGTGCGACCTTGCTTAGCCACGATGGCAAGCTGGCTTCCATCAAGTTAAAACCCCAAAAATACAGCAGCATCGCACCAATCCAATGCCATAAAGCCGAGGCCATCAGCATCCAGCTAAGGCTCAATACAATAATAAGCGCCCCGCCTGCGACAACGGCTTTCATCTGGCGTTTTTTCTCGGCGACGATGATAAAAGGCACCATCAAGGCAAAGGCGCTGATCAATACAGGCAGATAAATCCAACTGTGTTCTTGTGCTCCCACGCCTAACGCAGTCAATTTTTTAGGGATAACCACAAATACCGCTACCATCAGGGCGTGCAATAAAAAAATCCCCGTATTTAGCGGCCACAGCTGGTGATTTTTGGTCTGACGTACAATTTCAGGCCAGATTGCTATGGGCTCAGCTCGATCTTGGCGTTCAGGATTGGGGATAATAAAGATCACTACCAGAATACCCAGTAAGGCCAACACGGCTGTTGCTGAAAACACCAGAGTTAAACCACCCAAAGCCACCAGCCAAGGGCCTAAAATCAGCGCAACTGAAAAGGACATACCGATACTAACGCCAACAGTTGCCATGGCTTTCATGCGATGCTCTTCGCGGGTTAAATCCGTCAGTAGCGCCATAATAGTGCTGGCAATCGCGCCCGCACCCTGCAAGGCTCGCCCAATAATCACACCCCAAACGGTATCGGCCATAGCCGCCACTAGGCTACCGAAAGCAAAAACAACTAAACCCGCGATGATAACAGGCTTACGACCGATGCGGTCTGACAGCGTGCCCGCTGGAATTTGCAGCAAGGCTTGAGTCAGCCCATATACGCCCATCGCCAAGCCCAACAAGCCCACCGAAGCACCCTGCAAATGCTGTCCCGCAATGGTCATCACCGGCAGCACCATAAACAGCCCCAACATACGCAGTGCATAAAGCGACGCCAAAGAAACAGACGCCACTTGTTCATCGTGGCTCATCGATAATTCCTTCGGAGTAGAGGGTTTTGCGGCAGACATAACACAGCCCTAGAAATCAAAACCGTAGAGTTTACCAGCTTTTTCGGCTTTGGTGTTCTTCTGCGCAAGGCTCTTTTTGGTACGATCGTGCGTGCAATAAATATGCAATTACCACTTTAAGAGGATGCTATTTTAGGCATTTTTTCTTACACTTTGCGCGCATTAAGGATCCTCATGGAAGTAAGCAACAGGAGTTATAAAAATGGATGAAAAAAACCCCGCCAAACGCATCATTCTCTTTGGTCAGCAACACTTACAAAACTCTGTGCTGCTTGGTTATTTGCAACAGCGCACTGGTTTTGAATGCTTATTTGCGCCCAGCCCCCAGTGGCGTGAAATTTGGAATAACAGCACTCGCCCCACCCTCGCCCTAATTGATGCCGATCTGGCGCGCCCAGAGCGCCTGTTAGAACTATTGGAACAAATCTATCAGCAACCATTAAATATACGCGTTGCCTT
>JBDKHD010000045.1:0-4273 GCA_039797885.1 Pseudomonadota bacterium | reverse complement strand
AAATACAGAGGAAAGACCATGACCCACTACATCACCCCCGACCTGTGCGACGCCTACCCAGACCTAGTACAAGTGGTTGAGCCTATGTTCAACAACTACGGCTTGCGCACCTCTTTTGGTGGCGAAATCGTTACCGTGAAATGCTTTGAAGACAACTCTAAGGTTAAAGAACTGGTCGGCACACCAGGCAAAGGCAAAGTGATGGTGGTAGACGGTGGCGCGTCCATGCGTAAAGCTTTATTGGGCGACATGCTGGCGGAAAAAGCCGCGAAAAACGGCTGGGAAGGCTTAATCATTTACGGTTGCATCCGTGATGTCGATGCCATCATGGACACGGAGCTGGGCGTACAAGCGCTGGGCACTGTGCCACTGAAAACCGACAAGCGCGACATTGGCGATGTGAACGTACCCGTCAAGTTCGGCGGCGTGGAATTTATCCCAGGCCAATTCGTGTATGCCGACAACAACGGCGTGATTGTCTCTCCTAAAGCGTTAAGCATGCCCGAGTAAATTCAAGCCTTATTAGGTGCAGGATAACTGCACCTAATCATCTTCTTATGAAACGGATTTCCGTAACCCTTGAGGTTACACCTTGTTATGATACTATCTTTCAAGCACAAAGGCCTTGAGCGCTTTTATCGCATAGGCAATACCTCAGGCATTCAAGCTCAGCATCAAAAAAGGCTGAATCTAATTTTGTCGAACTTGGACGTCGCAGAGAGCGTCGATGATATGGATTTGCCAGGGCTTAGGTTGCATGAGCTAAAAGGCGATAGGCAAGGGGTTTGGTCTGTCACGGTAAGTGGCAATTGGCGAGTGACATTTCGTTTCATTGGTAAAGATGCCGAAATAGTAAATTACGAGGATTATCATTGATGACTATGCACAACCCCGCCCATCCAGGTGAAATTTTAAAAGAACTGATTATCGAGCCGCTGGAATTGACTGTGACGGATGTTGCGGCTCACTTAAACGTCAGCCGAAAAACACTTTCTAAAGTGCTCAATGCCAAAGGAGCTGTTACTCCTGAAATGGCGCTGCGTTTGGAGTTGGTGTTTCAAAAACCCTCGGCAGACCACTGGCTAAGGCTGCAAAATGCCTATGATCTTTGGCAGGTCAGAGAGCAAGCTGTACAGCTAAAAGTGCAGCCTTATCAGCTGGGTTTGGCATAGCAACCTCTCTATTTATGCTCTTTTATAAGCACCAGTGGGTGCTTTTTTGTGTCTGTTATAAAAACTTTGAATTCGGATTGTATACAATTCCGTCTTTTCTCATTGAATAAGAACAAAAAATGCGTATTATTGCGGCATTAAAAATAACTTTGTCGACAAGATGAGCATGAGCGATTTTCAAACTCTGTCCGATAAAATTTACAGTGAACTCACCACCGCCATCGTCCGTGGCGAGCTTAAGCCTGGCGAAAAGCTGGCTGAGCAAGCGCTGGTCGATCGTTATGGCGGCAGCCGCGCGCCCATTCGCGAAGCCATTCAAAAGCTGGAGGCCAAGCACTTAGTGGTGCGAGTGCCACATGCGGGCGCGCGGGTGGTGTCCTTATCCTTAAATGAACTTAAAGATATTTACGAAGTGCGCCTAGAGCTTGAGGGCATGGCCTGCCGTTTGGCGGCGCAGCGTATGACGGATGAGGAAATTGCCGAGCTTAAAAACCTCTTGGCCGAACACGAAGCGCAAATTGCAGCCAACCAAGGCCAAAGCTATTACCAAAAGGCGGGCGATTTGGACTTCCATTACCGCATTATTCAAGGCGCAAAAAACGCCCGTTTACACCAAATGCTCTGCGGCGAGCTGTACCATTTAGTGCGCATGTATCGTTACCAAACCAGCACCAATAAACAGCGCCCAACCCATGCTTTAACCGAACACCACCGTATTGTCGAAGCCATCAGCCAACGCGACAGCGAACTGGCCGAGCTGCTGATGCGCAGGCACATACAAACATCCATTACCAACTTAGAGAAGTTAATTGAACCGTTGAGCGTTGGGCGTTAAGCGTCTCACCTGTCTGTTGATTAGCCTCGGACACGATAAGCGCCCAGCTCCAAACCCCAAACGAAAAAAGAGGAAACCACATGACCCCAGGTGCAAAGTTTCGCCAAGCTTTGGCGAATAACAAACCGCTGCAAATTGTCGGCACTATTAACGCGTACAGCGCCATGATGGCCGAGCGCATTGGCCACCAAGCCATTTACCTTTCAGGCGGCGGTGTGGCGAACGCCTCCTATGGATTGCCCGATTTAGGCATGACTTCATTGGAAAACGTGCTGGAAGACGTGCGCCGTATTACCTCAGCATCCAGCGTGCCTTTGCTGGTGGACATCGACACCGGTTGGGGCGGGGCGTTTAACATTGCCCGCACTATCCAGCAAATGGAAAAAGCCGGTGCGGCGGCGGTGCATTTAGAAGACCAAGTCGCGCAAAAACGCTGCGGCCATCGCCCCAATAAAGAAATCGTTTCAAAAGATGAAATGGTTGACCGTATTAAAGCGGCCGTTGATGCCCGCACCGACAAAGACTTTTTTATCATGGCGCGTACCGATGCCTTTGCTCAGGAAGGTTTAGAAGCGGCCATTGAACGCGCCAAAGCCTATGTCGCAGCCGGTGCAGACGGCATCTTTGCCGAAGCCGTTAAAACCGAAGAACATTATCGCGCGTTTGCCAAAGCGTTAGACGTGCCGATTCTGGCCAATATCACCGAGTTTGGCCAAACCGAATTATGGAATAAAAAACAGCTAGGGCAGTGGGGCGCAGCCATGGTGCTGTATCCATTAAGCGCTTTCCGCGCCATGAACAAAGCCGCCGAAACTGTGTATAAAAGTCTTTTAGAAGAAGGCGACCAGCGCAAAGTGGTAGACATCATGCAAACTCGTATGGAGCTGTACGACTACCTGAACTACCACAGTTTTGAGAAAAAACTCGATGCGCTTTTTGTGCAGCAGAAAAATAAATAACACCGTTTGGCGTTCAATGTTCGGCGTTTCGCGTGCTATTGAGTCACCATCAAACACGACGAGCGCTTAACACCCAACACCCAACGACAATAGCTGAATGAGGACAACAAAATGGCAGAAGCAAAAGTATTATCAGGCGCGGGTTTACGCGGCCAAGTCGCAGGCAAAACAGCACTCTCGACCGTGGGTCAAGAAGGCGCGGGTTTAACCTATCGTGGTTACGATATTAAAGACCTCGCCGCGCAGTGCGAATTTGAAGAAGTGGCCTATTTAATTCTGAAAGGCAAACTGCCCAATTCCCAAGAATTGGCCGCGTATAAAACCAAATTAAAAGGCTTGCGCGCACTGCCTCAAGCCTTAAAAGAAGTGCTGGAACGCATCCCCGCCAGCGCCCACCCTATGGATGTAATGCGCACTGGTTGCTCTATGCTGGGCAATTTAGAAACCGAAGAAAATTTTAGCCAGCAGCAAGATAAGACCGACCGTTTATTGGCTATTTTCCCAGGCCTAATTAACTACTGGTATCACTTCAGCCACAAAGGCATTCGCATCAATGAAATTACCGCTGCGGATTCGATTGGTGAACAATTCTTATGGACTTTGCACGGCAAAAAACCCTCCGAGCTGCACACTAAAGTGATGCACGCTTCGCTTATTTTATATGCCGAGCACGAATTTAACGCTTCCACCTTTACCGCGCGTGTGTGTGCCTCAACACTTAGCGATATGCATTCCTGCGTAACGGGTGCAATTGGCTCTTTGCGTGGCCCATTGCATGGTGGTGCGAACGAAGCAGCGATGGAACTTATTCAAGGCATGAAAGACGCTGAAGATGCCGAACAAAAACTCATGGGCATGCTGGCGCGTAAAGAAAAAATCATGGGCTTTGGCCATGCCATTTACCGCGACTGCGACCCACGCAACGCCATTATTAAAATCTGGAGCGAAAAACTCGCGCAAGAAAATGGCGACACTAATTTGTACGACATTTCCGTACGCTGCGAAGCCGTAATGTGGCGCGAGAAAAAACTGTTTTGTAACGCCGACTTTTTCCATGCTTCGGCTTACAACTACATGGGCATTCCCACAAAATTATTCACCCCCATTTTCGTGTGCTCGCGCCTAACAGGCTGGGCCGCGCATGTGATGGAACAGCGCGCCGACAACCGCATTATTCGACCAAGTGCTGAATACATCGGTGAGGATAACCGCCCAGTGTCTGCTTTGGCGGAGCGCTAATTTATTTGGCGCTTTGGCTCGGTTTTGCTGGAGTTTCCTTATTCAGGTATTGCATCAGAAACACGCCG
>JBDKHD010000044.1:0-21442 GCA_039797885.1 Pseudomonadota bacterium | reverse complement strand
CTTCGGCCACATAGCCTTCGGTGTCCAGAAGCAGGGCTTCGTCGCAGCCGCTGTCGAGGGCGTCGCGCAGTGCCAGCATGGAGTTCATGTAGCTGCCGTTGGACTTGGCTTTGCACATGTTGATGTTGACATGGTGGCGGGTAAAGCTGGAAGTGCGGATTTTAATGCCGATGGTTTTGGCGTCTTCACCCATGTAGGCTGGCCATTCCCAGGCGGCGCACATAACGTGCACTTTCAGGCCAGTGGCACGCAAACCCATGCCTTCTGAACCCAAGAACACCATAGGGCGCAGGTAGGCGCTTTTGAGGTTGTTTTCACGCACGGCCGCGCGCTGAGCTTCGTTTACTTCGTCTTTGCTAAAGGGCAGTTTGATGCCGAAGATTTTAGCGGAGTTAAATAGACGGTCGGTATGCTCTTTGAGGCGGAAAATGCTGGTGCCGCTGGGCGTTTCGTACGCGCGCACGCCTTCAAACACGCCCATGCCGTAGTGCAGGGTGTGAGTCAGGACGTGGACTTTGGCCTCGCGCCAAGGTACCAGTTCGCCGTCCAACCAAATAACGCCATCGCGGTCTGACATAGAAGCTTGCATAGTTTCCTCGCAAATAAAAACAAAGGAGAGGCTCGTTTGGGGCGAGCGTTAAGTATTGGGCGCGGCCTAGTGGCCAAGCCAGGTATTCCATAATCGGGTCACATTGTCGCGTTTTTGCTGAAAACCCAGATGCTCTACGGTGGCCGAGTCTAATTCCAGGTTTTGCATTTGTAGGGCGCGTTTGTGGGTTTCAGCTCGGTAGGAGAGGTAGGTTTCCTGTAGGGTTTGGCGATCTTGTGAATGCATCAAACCCACGGCTTCGAACGCGTCTAGCAGGCGCATGTTGTCGGTTACTTCAAGCAGTGAAGGATACTGATGCGCGTAGGTGAGTACAAGGTATTGCACAAGAAATTCGATATCGACAATGCCGCCGCTGTCTTGCTTGAGGTGAAAGCGCTGGGTGCTTTTTTCGCAGCCTAGGCTGTCGATCATTTTCTGCCTCATGCTGCGCACTTCGTCTTTGAGCTTGTCGCCATCGCGCGTGCGCGAGAGGCTTGTGGCGCGAATGCGCTGAAACTCTTGGGCGGCGTTGGCGTCACCGCTGATGACGCGGGCGCGTACCAGCGCTTGTTGCTCCCAGGTCCATGCGCCTGTGGCTTGGTATTCGGCAAAGGCTTTGAGGCTCGATACCATCAAGCCCGAGTTGCCCGATGGCCTTAGGCGCATGTCGATTTCATAGAGATCACCAAACTGGGTTTGGGTGGTCAGAATGTGAATCATGCGCTGCCCCATACGCGCGTAAAAAGTGCCGTTGTCTTGGCTGCGCTCGCCTGTGCTGTAGCCCTGGGCGTAGCTGTTGTGCAGCAGTACGAGGTCGAGGTCGGAGCTGTAGTTCAGCTCCAGCCCGCCTAATTTGCCGTAAGCGACGACGACTAGCTCAGGGCTATGCACAGGCTCTTGTGCGGCGTTGGTGGGGTAGCCGTATTTGCTGACGCTGTGTTGCCACGCCAGCTGCATCACCATTTCGACTATGGCTTCGGCCGTCCAAGTGAGGTAGTCGCTGATTTTCATCAGCGGCAGCTTTTGCATCACTTCGCAGGCGGCGGTGCGTAGCCTGTGCGCACGCGCAAACTGGCGTAGCACTTCCATTTGATGTTCTAGGTCTTGTTCATCTATGCGCAGCAGGCGCTGCTGCAATTCGCTCAGTAGCTCGGCTTTGCTGGGCAGGCGGTACAGGCTTTGGGTGTCGAGCAGCTCATCGAGAAGCAAGGGGGTTTTGGCAATGTAATCGGCCAGCCAGCTGGAGGCGCTGCACAGTAACAAAAGCTGCGCCAAAGCATGGGGGTTTTCGTTGAGCAGCACGATATAAGTGGTACGGCGCGCGACGGCGTCCAGCAGTGGGATGATGCGCTCCAAGGTTTGGCTGGGGTTGGGTAATTCCCACAGTTTGGCCAAGAGTTGCGGCATCAGTTCATCGAGACGTTCACGGCCGACGGGCTGCATTTTTAATACGGTGCGCGATTGGCGCAGCTGTTCGAGCAAAGCGGCTATAGCGGCGCTGTCGCAGCAGGGGTGTGTGACTTCAAACTCAGCCACTTCGGCGGCCGTCATTTCCCCAAGCCACAGCTCTTGCCAAGCTTCTTGGCTGTGATTGTGTTCTTCGTCATCGGCGACAATTTGCGCAAAGTGAAAGGCGACTCGCTCTCGTTCGGCATTGAGCTGCGCCAGAAACTTAGGCCAGGACGGGCAGTTCATGGCCAAGGCGACTTTTTCTTGGCTATCGGTATCGGTGGGTAGCAGCTGGGTTTGCTCGTCGTTGAGGGCTTGCAGCACATGCTCGGTATCGCGCAGGAAAAAATAGGCTTGTTTGAGTTCGCTACAGACTGGCTCGGGCAAATAGCCTTCGGCGGCCAAAATATCCAGCACCTTAACCAGTTCGCGCTTTTGCAGGCTTTTGTCTTGGCCGCCACGAATCAGCTGAAACGCTTGCACGATAAATTCGATTTCACGAATGCCGCCTTCGCCGAGCTTGATGTTGTCGCCCAGATTACGGCGGCGAATCTCGGCGCTGATCATGGCTTTCATGGAGCGCAGCGAGGCAAAGGCGCTGTAGTCGATGTAAGCGCGATACGAGAAAGCGCGCAGCATGGCCAAAAGCGCCCGGGCTTCGGGTGTGGTTTCGCCATTGAGGACGCGCGCCTTAATCATGGCAAAACGTTCCCAGTCGCGGCCCTGGCTTTGGTAGTAGTCCTCCAGCGAGGCAAAGTTCATCACCAATGGGCCACTTTGCCCATAGGGGCGCAGGCGCATATCGGTGCGAAACACAAAGCCATCGCTGGTGGGCTTGTCGAGTAGGGCGATGAGCTTTTGCCCCAGTTTGACAAAGTATTCTTGGTTGCTGATGACCTTGGGGCCTGTGGTGTCGCCGCTTTCGGGGTAAGCAAAAATTAGGTCGATGTCCGAGCTTAGGTTCAGCTCGTACGCACCCAGTTTACCCATGCCTAGCACATAAAGTGTTTGCGCTTGCAGGCTTTCCGCGCCCATAGGCGTGCCAAAACGCGGCTCCAGCTGCGAGTGCAAAAAGAAACTGGCGCGCAGCACGCACAGATCGGCCAAATCGGACACCGCGCGCGTGGTTTGCAGTGTCGAAGTCAGGCGATTGAGGTCTTGCCAGATAATTTGCGCCTGTGCTCGGCGGCGCAAGATACGCAGCGCACTGGCGAACTGCTCTTCGTCCTGCGCGTCGGCGCTGAGCGCATCCAGCCAAGTGCTCAGCAGTGCCTTGGTGACAGGAGTATTGATGGCCGCACTGCGAAGCTGCTGGTAAAACCACGAGCCATCACGACAAAAAGTGTCGAGTGCAAACTGGCTGATAGTCAGAGCGCGCTGAGCTTGAGCTTGAAGTTCAGCAGGCAGGCTAGGCCAGAGTGTTTCCCAGTTTAAATCGGGCGCGAGTTTGAGCTGTTGCTGTTGTAGGGCGATGAGCATCGACGTAGGCCTTGAGCCAGAAGCGGAGGCGCAAAACATACCAGCTTGTGCGCTTGGCGCAAAGGCAGAGGGCGGATTTTTATGAAATAGGGCGGCCAAGGCCGCCCCAAAGAAGCCTAAGGCTAGGTGCGTTTGGCGTTTTTCATTTCTTGGCGGTACATGCTGATGCTGGCAATCAGCACCGCAAGCGCCACCACCGAGATGATGATGGTTGCCAAGGCGTTGATCTGTGGGCTGACGCCCAAGCGCACGCTGGAGTACACCACCATAGGCAAGGTGGTCGAGCCTGGGCCTGAGACAAAGCTTGCGATCACAAGGTCGTCCATGGACAGGGTGAAAGACAGCAGCCAGCCCGCAGCCAGTGCTGGGGCGATCATCGGCAGGGTGATGGTAAAGAATACTTTGACGGGGCGCGCGCCTAAGTCCAGCGCGGCTTCTTCGATGGATTTATCCATGTGCATCAAGCGGCTTTGTACGATTACGGTCACATAGGCCATAGAGAAGGTGATGTGCGCAATCAAAATGGTGGTTTGACCACGGCCATTGGGCCAGCCGATCAAATCTTCCATCGCCACAAAGAGCAGCAGCAGCGACAAGCCGACAATCACCTCGGGCATCACCAAGGGCGCAGCAGCCATGATACCTAGGCTTTCGTGGCCACGACTGTGGCGAAAACGCACAAGCGCCAAGGCCGCGAAAGTGCCTAAAATCACCGCGCCGCAAGCGTTCAGCGCCGCAATTTTAATGCTCAGCCACGCCGCAGAAAGCAGCGGGCCGTTTTGCATCAGCTCGCCGTACCATTTGGTGCTAAAACCACCCCAAACGGTGACCAAGCGGCTTTCGTTGAAACTGTAGATAACCAAACTGAAGATGGGGGTGTACAAAAAGGCGTAGCCCAAAATCAGCAGAACAATAAGAACGGGGTATTTTTTCAGCATGGCTTATTTCACTCCGCCTGATTTTTGCTCGTAATGACGCAGGATGACAAAGGGAATAATCAGGACCACGAGTAGCACGGCCGCCAACGAAGAAGCCAGCGGCCAGTCTTTGTTGTTAAAAAACTCGGTCCACATCAGCTTGCCGATCATGAGGGTGTCGGGGCCGCCCAGCAGGTCGGGGATCACAAACTCGCCCATAACGGGTAAGAACACCAGCATGCTGCCTGCCACAATGCCTGGGATGGATTGCGGCAAGGTGATGCTCCAAAACTGTTTCAGTGGGCGTGCGCCAAGGTCTGCGGCCGCTTCCAGCAAGGTGTTGTCCAAGCGAATTAAGGTGGCGTACAGCGGCAGAATAAAGAACGGCAAATAGGTGTAGACCACGCCAATGTAGACGGCGATATTGGTGTGCAAAATTTGCAGCGGCTCATTGATGACGCCCAAAGACATCAATACTTGGTTGAGCAGGCCGTTTTCTTTCAAAATGCCGATCCAAGCGTACACGCGTAGCAGAAAGCTGGTCCAAAAAGGTAGGATAACTAGCATCAAAAGCGGTACGCGCAGATGCTTGGGCGCAAGGCTGATGGCATAAGCCATGGGGTAGCCGATCAAAATGCAGATGAAGGTGGCAATACTGGCCACCACAAAAGAGCCCCAGAGGGCATCACGGTACAGTTCATCTTCAAGCAGCATAAAGTAGTTGCCGAAGTTGATGGTGATGGTCACCAGTCCGTCTTCGATTTCACGAATCCAGTCCTGATAAGGAGGCTGCATCAGCTGCGGTTCAGACAGGCTAATTTTCAGCACGAATAAGAACGGCAGTACAAAAAACAGCGCCAGCCAAAACCAAGGTACGGCCACCACCAGGTTGCGACCCGGCAGCAGGCTGCGCGCTAGGCGCTGAGTGAGAGACGGCTCGGTCATTGCGTTAGCACCCCGCAGCCGTAAGCGCTCCAAGTGATGGAGACTTCTTGCTCCCAAGTTAAGGGTTGTTCGGCCAACGCCAGAATGTTGGACTGAGTGAACTGCACGCGTTTACCTGTTGGCAGCTCAACGTGATAAATCGACACGTCACCCAAATAAGCGATTTCTTTGATCACACCCGTCAGGCTGTTGGGTTCATCCACATGATGATCGCGCACCGAGATTTTTTCAGGGCGCACCGCGACGGTAACCTCCATGTCGATGCTCAAAGGCTCGCTCTGGTGCACCAGAATTTCGGCGTTGGCTTCTTCGCAGCGAATGAGAGCCATGTCGTTTTCGTGTGATACCACGGTGCCACTAAAGAGGTTGACCAAGCCGATAAAGTGGGCGGCGTAGCGCGTGGCAGGGAACTCGTACATGCGGCGCGGCGCGTCTACTTGCTCGATGCGACCTTCGTTCATCAACGCGATGCGAGAAGACATGGTCATGGCTTCTTCCTGGTCGTGCGTCACCATGATAAAGGTGATGCCTAAGCGCTCTTGAATGTTGACCAGCTCAAACTGCGTGCGCTCACGCAGTTTTTTATCCAGCGCGCCTAACGGTTCGTCCAATAATAAGATTTTGGGGTATTTGGCCAGCGCGCGCGCGAGGGCAACGCGCTGACGTTGGCCGCCTGAAAGCTGGTCGGGCTTGCGCGTGGCCAGCTTGTCGATTTGCACCAAGGCCATCATTTCACTGACGCGCTCGCGAATTTGCGCCGAAGGCATGCGCTCCTGCTTTAGGCCATAAGCAATGTTTTGTGCCACGTTCATATGTGGGAAAAGTGCGTAGCTTTGGAACATCATGTTGATGGGGCGTAAGTAGGGTGGAACGTCGGTAATGTCTTGGCCGTCGATAAAAATGCGCCCAGAGGTGGGCGTTTCAAAACCACCGAGCATGCGCAGTAGGGTGCTCTTACCACAGCCAGACGCACCCAGCAGCGAGAAAAACTCACCGCGATGAATGTTTAAGCTGATGCCGTCTACGGCATAAGTATTACCAAAGGTTTTGGTCAGTTGTTCGATGCGAACAATGGGTTCTTCTTCGGGGGCAGACCACGATTGAGCGCCGGACAGCGAGCGGTTGAGATTCATTTTTTTGTTCAAACTCCGGTAAAGGGGTTGGCCGTTAAAGCAAAACACCCCGAGGCCAAAGCGTCGAGGTGTCGGTTAGGGTAAAAGCTGGAGTGGGCTTATTTGCCCGTTTTTACCCTTGTCCAAGCGCGTGTCATGTCGCGGGCTTCTTTATCGCTTGGGGTTTTTAAAGTCAGCAGTTTGGCGTAAGTGGCCGCAGGTGGGTAGATACCTGGGTTGTTACGAATGTCGGCATCGACCAAAGGCGTGGCCTTGGCGTTGGCATTGGCGTAGGCCACAAAGTTGGAGATATCGGCTGAAGTTTTGGGTTGCAATACATAGTTGATGTATTGCAGCGCGGCGTCTTTGTTGGGCGCATCAACAGGGATGGCCATCACGTCTGTCCACAATACCGCGCCTTCACGCGGAATGACGTATTCTACTTTGACGCCGTTTTTGGCTTCTTGCGCACGCGCCTGCGCTTGCAGCATGTCACCTGAGTAGCCATGAGCCACGCACAGGTCGCCGTTGGCGATGTCGTTGATGGTTTGTGAGCTATGGAAATAGCGGATATTGGGGCGCACAGCGTTGACGGCGGCAGCGGCTTCTTTAATGGCGGCGCTGCTGTAGTCGCCGGTGTCTTTACCCAAATAAGCGCGGGCGGCGACAAAAACCTCGGTGGCGTCGTCCATCAAAGCAACACCGCAGCTGGCCAGTTTTTTGGTGATGGCGGGGTCAAAAACCAAGCGCCAGGTGTCTTTGGGCATGTCTTTGCCCAAAATGGCTTCGACTTTGTCTTTATTGTAGGCAATGCCTGTGGTTCCCCACATGTAGGGCACGAGGAATTGATTGGCTGGGTCGATATCATTCAAGGATTTGGCAATAACGGGGTCGAGGTTGCCGTAGTTGCTGAGCTTAGTTTTATCAATAGGAGTGTAAAGCTTGGCCTTGATTAAACGGTCGGCAAAGGGGCGCGCGGTGGGAAAAACGATGTCGTAGCCGCTGCGGCCTGCCAGCATTTTGGCTTCTAATACTTCGTTGGAGTCGTAGTAATCGGTGGTGACCTTAATACCCGTGGCTTTTTCAAAGTTGCTCACTGTGTCTTTGGCCATGTAGTCGGACCAAATATAAAGATGCAGGCTTTGTGCGGCCGATTGTGCAGAAGCAGCCATACCAAGGGCTGCGATAGAGCAAGCAGTGAATAAACGAAAGTTCATTAGAGCACTCCAGAGTGTTTAGGGTTATTTTTGTCCGCTCCCGCTATGCGCGGCCTAAGACTTGTGAACGCGCATAATGGCAAGATTTTACAGAAAATACAGACAATAGATTAGATCGTCACGATGAAACTTATACATTGCCAGATTGGCGCGGTTTCGCAGGGCGCGTGCTGGGTTTTTTCGCAGGGGTATGGGGTTTGGCGGTCGAGTTCTCCGCTTTTTTCCAGGGGCGCTGTGACTGGCCTTGCGGCTTGCGCGCGGGGGCGGTAGCGGTGTGCGCACGCGGACTTTTCTTGGCCTTGATTTTTTTTGGCTGGCGCGGGGCTTTGGGGCGCGATTCAGGCAGCGGCGTTTGTGGTTTAAAGCCTGGGTATTCTTCGCGCTCGATGCTGTGGCCAATCAAACCTTCGATGTTTTCCAAGTCTTCCAGCTCTTCGGCGCAGACTAAGGCCACGGTTTCGCCTGTAGCACCAGCGCGCCCTGTACGGCCAATGCGATGGACGTAGTCGGCGGGGACGTTAGGCAGCTCGTAGTTCACTACATGTGGCAGCTGTTCGATATCCAAGCCGCGCGCGGCGATATCGGTGGCGACCAGTACGCGAATGTCGCCTGCTTTAAAGTCGGCCAGCGCGCGGGTGCGTGCGCCTTGGCTTTTGTTGCCATGGATGGCGGCGGCGCTGATTTTCTGCTCTTGCAGGTAACTGGTTAAGCGGTTGGCACCGTGTTTGGTGCGGGTAAACACCAGGACTTGTTGCCAGTTGTGGTCGTGGACCAGGCTACACAGCAGTGCAGGCTTGCTCTTTTTGTCCACAGGAATCAGCCACTGTTTGATGCTGCGTGCGGTACTGTTGCGTGGGCTGACGTCGATTTCGATGGGATCGTGCACCAGGCCTTTGGCCAGCGCGCGAATGTCGTCGGAAAAGGTGGCAGAAAACATTAGGTTTTGGCGCTTTTTCGGCAGCAGCGCCAAGATGCGTTTAATGTCGTGAATAAAGCCCATGTCGAGCATACGGTCGGCTTCATCCAGCACCAAAAACTCCACTTCATCGAAACTAATGGCGTTTTGTTGATACAAATCCAGCAAGCGCCCAGGGCAGGCAACCAGCACTTCCACGCCACGGCGCAGGGTTTGCATTTGCGGGTTGATGCTGACGCCACCAAAGACCACAGCGGTGCGTGAGGGGATAAATTCGCTGTAGTCACGAATGTTGTCGGCAACCTGTGCGGCCAGCTCGCGTGTGGGAGTGAGTACCAGTGCGCGGCAGCGGTTGCTGCTGGCGCGCGGGCGCTGTTGCAGCAGGTGCAAAATGGGCAAAGAAAAGCCTGCGGTTTTGCCTGTGCCTGTTTGTGCAGCGGCCATCACATCTTTGCCTGCCAGCACCGCAGGTATGGCTTGCGCCTGTACGGGCGAGGGGGTGCTGTAGCCTTGTGCGCTGATAGCTTGGAGCAAGGGTTCGGCAAGGCCTAAAACGGAAAAGGAATTCATAGCAGCACCTAGAGTCAAAGGGCGCGCACTGTATAGGAATTGACCAGCCTAGTCCAATCAATTGCGCTATGATGCGCGCCTCTTGCTGCCTCCTGAGTTTTTATGAGCAAAAAACGTCCACCCGCCAAGAAAACCCCCCGTCCGTCTTCTTCTGCGTCTGCGCTTTCTTGGCAAGCGTGGCTGTTACGTTTGGTGTTGGTGTTGCTAGTGGCCTTTGTCGCTTGGGCGGTGTGGCTGGATGCGCAAGTACGCGCGCGCTTCGATGGCCATAAATGGACTTTGCCCGCCAAGGTTTACGCCAGCCCCGTGTCTTTGTATGTGGGTCGCACACTAAGCCTAGAGCAGCTGCGCGAGAGCCTAGAGTGGACGGATTACCGTGTAACAGTCAGCGCCACAAGCCCTGGGACTTTTGCCTTGCGTGGCGATCAGGTGCAGATTTACCGCCGCGCCTTTAGCTATTGGAATGGTGCGGAGCCTGCACAGCGTATCTTGGTGCAGCTGTCCGACAACAAAGTCAGCCAAGTTTGGGTCAACGGCCAAGCTGCGGCTCTCGCACGTTTGGAGCCGCAGTACATTGGTGGGATTTTTCCTGCTCAGCAAGAAGACCGCGAACTGGTGCGCCTAGAGGATTTCCCCAAGGATTTGCTGGCGGCTTTAATAGTGACCGAAGACAAGCATTATTTAACGCACAAGGGCGTATCGGTGCGTGCGGTGGCGCGGGCGTTTTGGGCGAACTTGCAAGCGCGTTCGGTGGTGCAGGGTGGCTCAACATTGACGCAACAGCTGGTTAAAAACTTCTTTCTTACCTCCGAACGCAGTCTGATGCGCAAAGCCAATGAAGCCATGATGGCGGTGTTGTTGGAGCGGCATTACAGCAAGCAAGAAATCCTGCAAACCTACCTCAATGAGGTGTACTTGGGGCAGGCGGGTCGCCGCGCCATTCATGGCTTTGGCCTCGCTTCACGCTTTTACTTTGCCAAGCCTTTGCATGAGCTAAACCATGCCGAAATGGCTACGCTGGTGGGCTTGGTAAAAGGTGCGTCGCATTACAATCCGCGCCGCCATCCTGTACGCGCCAAAGAGCGTCGTGATTTGGTGCTGGGCCTTATGGCCGACAGCGGTATCATTAGCGCAGCCGAGCGCATCAACGCTCAGGCTTTGCCGCTTAGCGTGGCCGATGCCGACCGCGCCGGCCAGCGCGAATATCCCGCCTTTTTGGATTTGGTGCGCAGCCAGCTCAAGCGCGATTACCGTATGGAAGATTTGCAAAACGAAGGTTTGCGCGTCTTTACCACACTGGATCCTTGGCTTCAGCACGCGCTTGAGCAGGCTACGGTGCAGCAGTTGGATGAACTGGAAGCGCGCCATCCTGCACAGCGCGGCAAGCTGCAAAGTGCGGCGGTGATGACTAGCGTCGATGGCGGCGAAGTGCGGGCGCTTTTAGGTGGGCGTGAGGCCGAATACTTTGGCTTTAATCGCGCCCTCGATGCCAAACGCGCGATTGGCTCTTTGGCCAAACCCGTGGTGTATCTGACCGCCTTAGAAAGCGGCATTTGGCACTGGGGTACGCCTGTGGATGACAGCCCAGTCACTGTAAAAGGCGAAGATGGCCGCCTGTGGCAGCCGCAAAACTTTGATCGCAAAGCCCACGGCGTGGTGCCTTTGGTCGAGGCTTTGGCCATGTCTTACAACCAAGCTACAGCACGCTTGGGTATGCAGGTGGGGCTGGAGCAGGTTGCCAACAGCTTTGAGCGTTTGGGTTTAAGCGAGAAGGTGTCGCCTTATCCGTCGGTGCTGCTTGGCGCTTTATCTTTGTCGCCTTATCAGGTTGCAGGCTTGTATCAGGGCGTGGCGGCTTCGGGCTTTGTCATGCCACTGCGCGCTATAGAAGGAGTGACCGATCAGCACGGCCAAACGCTGTCGGCCTATGGCATTAAGGGCAAGCAAGCCTTTGCGCCTGCACAGATACAATGGCTGCAATGGGGGCTAACGCAGGTGGTGGAACAGGGTACGGCTAAAGGCTTGCAGTTTTTACCTCAGCCTATCGCCGCTAAAACGGGAACCAGTAACGATCAGCGCGACGCGTGGTTTATGGGTTTTGATGATCGTTACTTAGGTGTGGTTTGGGTGGGGCGTGACGACAACGAGCCTATGCCTTGGGTGGGCGGCAGCGCGGCCTTGCCGATTTGGGCGCAAACTTTTGCGCGCATCGGTGTCGAACCTTTGCCGCCAAGCAAGGCGTTGCGTTTTGTGAAGGTGGATAATCAGGGCAAATTGCAGGGCGAGCATTGTCAGGGGCAAAGCTATCCCTTTATTGCCGCTAATGTGCCTGCACAGATTGAAGATTGCCATTTTGGCGAGCTGAACAAAAAGGTGAAATCATGGTTCGACTGGTTGTTGTAGCGCTGTTTTTGGTTTTGGCGGGGTGCGCGCAAGCCCCTGTTAGCCCGCACATAAGCTCAAGCTTGGAATTATTGGCTTTGGATGAAGGCACGCATTCGCCTGCTGTTGCGGCGCTGCTAACTCAGGCCGAGCAGGCGCGCTTGGCAGGCAAAATCACTGTGGCTCAGGGCTATTTAGAACAGGCTCGTCAAATCGAGCCGCGCAACCCCGATATTTTGTATCGAAAGGCGTGGCTGTTGTGGCAAAGCCAGAATGCTCAAGAGGCCGAGCCCTTGTGCCAGCGCGGCTTGATTTTTGCCGAAGAAGGCAGCCTAGTGCAGCAGCGGCTGATTGAGCTGTTGGCGCAGCTTTATGAACAGCAAGGGCGCATGATGGACGCCGCCACCTTACGCCTCAAGCGGCGCTAAGGCTATTTAAGCCCTGCCATGACTTTGTCTGCGGCGGCGATGCTGTCTTTGATGTCCTGCTCGCTGTGGGCGATGGACATAAAGGCCGCTTCAAAGGCCGAAGGCGCAAGGTACACGCCTTCTTTGAGCATGCCGTGGAAGAAGGCATTAAAGCGCGCCACGTCGCAGTGGTCGGCCACATCACGGAAGGTGCGAATGGCTTTTTTCTCGGTGAAGAAAATACCAAACATAGCGCCGACGCTGTTGTGGGTGAAGCCAATGCCGTGTTTATCCGCCACTTGCTGCAAGCCCGCTAAGAGCTGCTGCGTGCGCTGGGTGAGTTGCTTGTGGAAATCGGGCGCTTGAATGGCTTTAAGCATGGCAAGGCCTGCCGCCATAGCCAAAGGATTGCCCGATAACGTGCCTGCTTGGTACACAGGGCCTAACGGGGCGAGTTTTTCCATAATGGCGCGCCTGCCGCCAAAAGCGCCCACAGGCAGACCGCCACCGATGATTTTGCCCAAGCAAGTCATGTCAGGCTCGATGCCGTAATGCGCTTGCGCACCGCCTAGGGCCGCGCGAAAACCGCTCATCACTTCGTCAAAAATCAGCACAATGCCGTGTACGCTGCACAGCTCACGCAGCCCCAACAGGAAAGATTTTTCGGCGGGAATGCAGTTCATATTACCCGCTACAGGCTCGATGATGACGCAGGCGATTTGGTCGCCGATGCGCGCAAAGCACTCGCGCACGCCGTCTAAATCGTTGTAGTTCAGGGTAATAGTGTGCTCGGCGACGGAGGCAGGCACACCAGGAGAAGTCGGCACGCCCAAGGTCAACATGCCAGAGCCTGCTTTCACCAACAGAGAGTCTGAGTGGCCGTGGTAGCAGCCTTCAAATTTCACTAATTTGTCGCGCCCTGTAAAGCCACGCGCAAGGCGGATGGCACTCATGGTGGCTTCGGTACCTGAGTTGGCCATGCGTACCATGTCCATGGAAGGAATCAGCTTGCACACTTCATTGGCCATCTCCACTTCAATGGCAGTGGGCGCGCCAAAGCTTAAGCCTTTTTCCATTTGCTTACGCAGCGCATCAAGCACCACATCGGCATTGTGCCCCAAAATCATCGGACCCCAGCTGCCGACGTAGTCGATATAGCGGTTGCCATCGGCGTCATAGGCATAAGCGCCTTTGGCATGGTCAAAGAAAATAGGCGTGCCGCCTACGCCTTTAAAGGCACGGACAGGGGAGTTTACGCCACCAGGAATATGCTCTTGCGCGGCTTTAAACAGTTGTTCGGATTTAGAAATTTGGTAAGTCATCATTCGTTCTCGGTATTAAATTAGCTTGGAGTGTTGCCAGTGCCTCACGCCTTGCGCCGAGCTTGATCGGGTATCGCATCAGAAACACGCCGTAAATACTTCCCTGTAGGCTCGGATATGGCATCCATGCCATATACGGTTTCTTCACGCGATACCCGTTCAAGCTTTTAATTGCGCCTCACGCCCAACGCCTCGCGGATTCATCAAAACGGCTTCACCACCACCAAAATTACGATGGCGATGAGTAAAAAAACGGGTACTTCATTAAACCAACGATAAAACACATGGCTTCTTTGGTTTTGATCGGCGGCAAAGGTTTTTACCAAATGGCCACAGTAAAAGTGGTAAGCCAGTAAAAACATCACAAGCAACAGCTTGATGTGCATCCAGTGGCCTTGCAAAAACGCAGGGGTAATCCACAAAAGCCAAGAGCCTAATATCACCACCGCCACCATAGAGGGCGTCATAATGCCGCGATAGAGCTTGCGCTCCATGATTTTAAAACGCGCTTGCGAGGCGTTATCCTCAGCCGCCGCGTGATACACAAATAAACGCGGTAAATAAAAAATCGCGGCAAACCAAGTTACCACCGCAACAATATGAAAGGCTTTGACCCAAAGCATGGTAAGGAGTCCTTCGGTACTCATAAGCTAGTAGACGCGCTATTATACGCACTTTCGCCAAAACGTGGCGTGTTATCCAAGAGGAGCCTCAAGTGATTAAAGTCGGTATCGTTGGTGGCACGGGTTACACCGGTGTCGAACTGCTCAGAATCCTAGTCAACCACCCTGAGGTGGAATTAAAAGTTATCACTTCGCGCAGTGAAACAGGCCTGCCGGTCGCAGATATGTATCCCAGCTTGCGCGGCCACACGAATCTGGCTTTTTCTGTACCTGATGTTGCCAAACTAGCCGAGTGCGATGCGGTATTTTTTGCCACTCCTCATGGTGTGGCGCATTCGATGGCCGCCGAAATTTTAAACACGGGCGCGCGTGTTTTAGACTTGTCCGCCGACTTTCGCCTACAAGATGCCGATGAGTGGGAAAAATGGTACGGCCAGCCTCATGGTGCGCGCGATATTCTGCCGCAAGCCGTGTACGGCTTACCTGAAGTGAACCGCGAAGCCATTAAAAAAGCCAAGCTCATTGCTGTGCCCGGCTGCTACCCCACGTCGGTGCAGCTGGGTTTGCTGCCTTTATTGGAGGCAGAGCTGGTGGATGAACAAACCATCATCGCCGATTGTAAATCGGGGGTGTCTGGCGCAGGTCGTGGTGCCAGTATCGGCTCGCTCTTTTGTGAGGCTGGGGAATCTTTAATGGCTTATGCCGTCAAAGGCCATCGCCACTTGCCAGAGATTAAACAGGGCTTAAAACGTGCCGCAGGACGTGATGTGGCCTTAACCTTTGTGCCGCATTTAACGCCCATGATTCGTGGTATTCATGCGACGCTTTATGCCCAAGCAAAAGGATTAACTCAGGCTAGACTGCAAGAGCTTTACGAGAAGCGTTACGCCAACGAGCCCTTTGTAGATGTGATGCCAGCAGGCAGCCACCCCGCAACGCGCAGTGTGCGTGGCAGCAACTTCTGCCGTATCGCGGTGCATTACCACGAGCAAACTGGCCAGATTATCGTGCTTTCGGTTATCGACAATCTCACTAAAGGCGCGTCAGGCCAAGGCGTACAAAATTTAAATATCATGTTCGGCTTGCCCGAACGCATGGGCTTGGAGCAGGCGGCCCTGCTTCCCTAGAAAAAGAACAAGGAGACACCGATGGCAGTAGTGAAAGGCAGCGAACAGGATAGGCTGGTTATTCAGCATCACAAACCTTGGGAACGCGCAAAAAGTCTGCTGTATTTCGCCCTCTGTGTTGTCGCTGTTGCCCTTGGTAGCTATTTTGCAGGGCTGTATGGTTCGATGGATATCATTCAAAGCCTGCGTTCAGACCGCGATTCCCTGCAAGTGCGCTTGGATGAAGCCCAAGTGCATTTGGCTGATGTGACGCAAAAAGTCAGCGTGCTGGAAAAAGGCGGCGAGGTGGATCGCCAAGCCTCAGAAGGCGTGCGCCAAACCGTTAAAGATCTCAAAAACCAAATCGCGACCTTGCAAGAAGAAGTCGCCTTCTATAAAGGCACGTTACGCCCCTCCAGCAACGACAAAGGACTGCGGGTCAGCAAAATGGACGTAACGGCCTTAGATACCCCCAACCGCTATCGCTACTCGGTTACTTTGGCGCAGGTTACCGATAACAGCTCCTACATTGCAGGCATTGCAGCCATCAGTGTGGTTGGAATGCGTAATGGCGAGAAAGTCAGTATTCCTTTGCGCGATTTAGACCCAAGCGTCAGTGAGTTGGGTGTGAAGTTTCGTTTTCGTTATTTTCAAGAAGTGGCAGGCGAGGTTTCTTTGCCTGATCAATTTAAACCCGAGCAATTACAAGTGGTGCTGCAAGCCTCTGGCGATAAAGCGCAGCGTGTAGAGCAAACCGCAGATTGGCCCCGTTAAGGAGAGGCTTATGTTTAACAACAACAAAGATAAAGGTACTACTACGCATTACGACACGCTGATTTCGGCCAAAACGGAAATCATCGGCGATGTGAAGTTTTCAGGCGGCCTGCATGTTGATGGCTCTATTAAGGGCAATTTGATTGCCGAAGCGGGCTCTGGTGCGGTGGTGCGCGTCAGCGATAAAGGCCGCGTCGAAGGAAAAATTACCTCGCCAAATATCATTATCAACGGCAATGTGCTGGGTGATGTGCATGCGCTTGAATATATCGAGCTGGCCAAAAAAGCCCAAGTACAGGGCGATGTGTATTACCAAATGATGGAAATGGTGATGGGCGCGGAAGTGAACGGCAAGTTGCATCATCAGCCCAAAGGCAAAAAGGTTGAAGCATCTGTCACAGCCAACGCACCTAAAGTTGACTAAAATACTCTGAAAAACCGATAATCCGCGTTATTTCTACCCCTTTAGAGAGAGCTATGAGCGCAGTAAATTCGGCTTTTCCCATTGAACTGACCCAAGCCGCACAAGATAAAATTCGCACCTTGTTACAAGAAGAGGCCGACGAGGCCTTGTGTTTGCGCGTATTTGTTACAGGCGGCGGCTGTTCGGGTTTTCAATACGGTTTCACCTTTGACGACGATAAAGCCGAAGACGACACCTACATCGAAAAAGCGGGTGTGCGCGTGCTGGTGGATGCGCTCAGTTACAGCTATTTAACTGGCTCGGTTTTAGACTATCAAGAAAGCATCGAGGGCGCTAAGTTTGCCGTGGTCAATCCTGCGGCGGCCTCAACCTGCGGTTGCGGTTCGTCGTTTTCAATTTAAAAATTCAAATAAAAATAAAAGGCCAGTTATGCGCACATTGAGTCTGTGTTTGGGATTGTTGTTTGCTTTTGCTGTAGCCACTCAAGCAGCAGAGCCTGCGGTGGTTGAGCCTACAGAAAGTGCAGTTGCACAGCCTGTTACTTCTGCGGCTTTATATCTGTTGCAAGCGCCCAGTGTCGCCGAGCTTCAGGCTTTATTGGAGCGTGCTCAAGCGCTGGGTGACGCACAAAAAATAGCGTTCGCCTCGCCCATAGAGATGGTGTTGCAGGATGAAAGCCTGATTATTTTTGCGCGCAAGCATTACCGTGAGAATAAGGCTCTGGTTGATCTGGTGGCTCGCCTGGATGCTTTTAATGTTATTGCGGTTAAAGTTGGAGAAGATGCTCTTCGTCAGGCCAACCTAAGCAGTAACGATCTGCCTTCTTTTGTGCATAGCGTGAAAGATGCAACAGCCGAAGTGCAGCGCCTGCGTCAGCAGGGTTATCAGCCGTTAAGCGTAGAAAACCCCACCTAAAATACGTTCACCTTGCGCACCAGTCACCTCAGGCAAATTACTACTTTGTTGCTGTAGCGTGCGCCATGCCAACCAAGCAAAAGCCATAGCCTCTAGCCAGTTGGGATCTAAGCCGTAGCGCGCAGTGCTATCCACTTGCAGATGTGGATTGAGCTCGCGCAGCCGTTGCCGTAGAAAGTCGTTATGAATCCCGCCGCCACAAAGCAACAACTCTTGAGCGTGCTGGCCATGCTGCTGGATCGCTTGGCTAATACTTCGTGCACTTAGCTCCGTTAAAGTGCACAGCACGTCCGCTGTCGCATAGCCAGATAAATCGCCAAGTTGCGCGAGGTTAAAAAGCTCGCGCCCAGTGCTTTTAGGCGGAGACAGCTGAAAGTAGGGCTGGACAAGCCAAGTGGTTAGCTTTTCGGCAATGACTTGTCCTTGCGCAGCCAGCTGCCCTTGGGCATCAAAGGCTTGCTGCAAATGCTGCTGGCAGTATTCATCCATCAGAGCGTTGCCTGGACCTGTGTCAAAGCCCAGCACTCGGTCTTTTCCCAAAACAGTGAGATTGGCCATGCCACCGATATTAAGCACCAACGCAGGTTTGGGCAGAAAACTCGCATGAAATGCAGGAACTAAAGGCGCGCCTTGGCCGCCTGCAGCGACATCGCGCCTGCGAAAATCAGCCACAGTGGTGATGCCCGTGTGTTCTGCCAGCCAAGAGGGATCGCCAATTTGCCAGCTAAAGCCTTGTGGTTGCGGTTTATGGCGCAGAGTGTGGCCGTGGCTGCCGATCGCCATAATTTGCGTTGCACCCAGATGGTTTCTTTGCAGCAGGTTTTGTACGGCAAGGACGCTTTGTTGGGCGATTTCTCGATCCAAAGCAACGAGGTCACTGACCTTGAGCGAATCGGCCAGCGCGCAGCTGCGTAAATGTTGGCGAAACTCAGGGCTGTAAGGTAGGCACAAGGCGTCTTCAAGGTGAATGCCTTGAGAGGTGATTTCGACCAGTGCGGCATCCATGCCATCGGCGCTGGTTCCCGACATCAGGCCGATTATTAAGCTCATTTAATACGCCTCACTTGGACCTGAAGCCACGGACGCATTGAAGCTGTCCAGCCAAGTCAGCAGGCTTTGTGTATGTTGCTTGAAATCGTCTTGCAGGCTGGCGGGTATGGTTTCTGCTTTAGGGAAATCTACTCGTAGCGGATCGCGTTGCACGCCATCAACATGAAATTCGTAGTGTAAGTGCGGGCCAGTAGCCAGGCCTGTGCTGCCAACATAACCAATTACTTGCCCTTGTTTTACGTTGCGCCCGACCTTGGTATTGCGGTTAAACGAGCTAAGGTGCGCATACAATGACTGGTAGCGAGAGCCGTGTTGTAAAACAACCGCATTACCATAGCCGCCCTTGCGTCCAGCAAAAATAATTTTGCCATCGCCTGCGGCTTTGATCGGCGTGCCTGTGGGAGCGGCGTAGTCCGTGCCTTTGTGGGCGCGCACAATGGTATGCAGCACCGGGTGTTTGCGGCTTAGGCTAAAACGTGAACTGATGCGGGTAAAATCGATCGGGTTGCGTAAAAAGGCTTTGCGCATATTTTGCCCGCTGGGGCTGTAGTAGTCGGCGCGACCTTTGGGATCGGTGTAGCGTACCGCAGTGAGTTCGCGGCCTTGGTTGTAAAAGCGGGCGGTTAAAATTTTGCCCGTGCCAATGCGCTCGCCATCCACGTACACCTCTTCATAAAGCAGGCTAAAACGGTCGCCTTGGCGAATATCTTGGGCAAAGTCGATATCCCAACCAAAGATGTTGGCCAGTTCATAGAGCACTTGGTCGGGGATGCCGGCCTTCATACCATCGACAAAAAGAGAATTTTCAATGGTGGCGCTGGCATAAAGCGGGCGATAGTCGGCCGTGCGTTCGGCCAGTTCGTATTGCATTTTGCCGTCGGCATCACGCACAAAAGCATGATGAGCCAAGGGGGAGAGCACCATTTCAAACTGCTGTAGCTGATTGTTGGCAGAGCGCACCCAGCGCAAGGTTTGCCCGACTTGCAACTTAAAACTTTCTTTGGGTGCTACCGCCAACACGGCTGCTAAATCCGTCGCGCTGAGCTGTTGCTGGCTAAAAATGGTAGAGAGAGTGTCGCCTGCTTTTACCTTGGTGCTTTCCCATTTTACGCTGGGTTCGGCTGGGGCTAGTGGCTCGGGGGTGCTGGTGGTTTGGCTGATGTCGATGGCGAAATTGACTTCGTCTTGATTGGGTTTGGACGATGGCCAAAAGGTAATGACGGCTAAAAGAAGACAGGCGGCCAACAATGCCAAACCGTGCGCTCGAGGGAAAGACTGCAAACGTCCCAAATCCATAGAAAATAGCTACCTTGTTGTTATCTTTAGGCAAAAAAAGCCAGCAAGTTTATCCGAAAAACGCGCATTGTACCGCTGAACTTGATTTTGCACATTATTCCTGTGTATGTTCTGCGCCCTAATTATCCCTAAACAAAGAGAAAAACCATGACTGCGGTACTGTTACAAGATCTAAAAGCTCGGGGCTTAATCAACCAGGCCACCGCCGACGAAGAGTTCACCAAGCATTTAGAAGCAGGCCCAGTTACGCTGTATTGCGGCTTTGATCCGACCGCAGATAGTCTGCATTTGGGGCATTTAGTTCCACTTTTGGTGCTAACTCGCTTCCAAAATGCGGGGCACATTCCCATTGCTCTGGTGGGCGGGGCGACAGGGCTGATTGGCGACCCCAGCTTTAAAGCAGCGGAGCGCCAGCTTAATACGCCCGACGTGGTAGCGGGCTGGGCAGGTAGAATAAAAAGTCAGGTTAGCCAGTTTATTAAGTTTGAGGGCGTGCACAATAAGGCTCTGGTGGTGAACAACCTCGATTGGACGGGCGGCATGACAGTGCTGGAGTTCTTGCGCGATATCGGCAAACACTTCTCCGTAAACGCCATGATCAATAAAGAGTCGGTGCAGCAGCGCTTAAACCGCGAAGGAGCAGGCATTTCTTTTACTGAGTTCGCTTACGCTTTGTTGCAGGGTATGGATTTCGCTGAATTGAATCGCCGCTATGGTTGCACTTTGCAAATCGGTGGCTCAGACCAGTGGGGCAATATAGTTGGTGGTATCGACTTGGCGCGCCGCCAAAATTCGGTGCAATGCTTTGGCTTGACTGTGCCTTTGGTGACCAAGGCCGATGGCACCAAATTCGGCAAAACTGAGTCGGGAGCTGTGTGGTTGGATGCGAACAAAACATCGCCTTATAGCTTCTACCAGTTTTGGATGAACACCGCAGACGCCGACGTCTATAAGTTCATGCGCTTCTTTACCTTCCTGAGTTTAGAGCAGATAGCCCAGATCGAAGCGCACGACGCCACTCTGACGGGGCGCAAAACAGCGCAGGGCATCCTGGCAGAAGAAGTCACGCGCATGGTGCATGGCCAAGCTGCGCTGGATTCCGCCAAGCGTATTACCGAAGCCCTGTTTTCAGGCGAGGTGAGCAGTCTTTCTGAGCAAGAGCTAGGGCAGTTGGTGCAAGATGGTTTGCCCAGTTCGTCGCTCAAAGACTTGGAGCTTGGCGACAAACCTTTTACTACATTGCTTACCGAAGCAGGCATGGTGCAGACAGGGCGCGAAGTCAAAGACGCCTTGGGACGTAATGCGGTTCAGGTGAATCATATGACCTTGGGTAATGATGACAATATGCGCACAGAGCAGATTTTTATTAAG
Source organism: Pseudomonadota bacterium (assembly GCA_039797885.1). Classification (GTDB taxonomy): domain Bacteria; phylum Pseudomonadota; class Gammaproteobacteria; order Pseudomonadales; family Oceanobacteraceae; genus Venatoribacter. The sequence continues at coordinate 578 of JBDKHD010000044.1, read as the reverse complement.
GAGAACGCACTCTTTAGTCGCTTCTTTTTAGTAAAGCTGGGTAAGAAGAAATACCATGTTTTTACTTTGTGAAAATAATTTGAAAAAGTGATTGACGGCGCAAATGGTATCTCTATAATGCGCCTCCTCTTCACCGTACAACGCTTCGCAAGAAACGTAAAAAGTGAAGAAAAACAAAGGGTTGACAGCAGGATTTAAGAATCTATAATGCGCCCGCTCTGAACGACAAGCTCAGCTTAACGATCAGAAAGAAAAGTGGTTGACATTAAAAAGTAACTCTTTAGAATGCGCAGCCCGCTTCGGTGAAAGAAACGAAGCCAGTTCTTTAACAAGGTATTTAGACAATTCGTGTGGGTGCTTACTGAGGTGACTTGGAGACAAGAAATTATCAAGTAAGAACTCGTCGAAATTCATATGAAACGACAGTTTTGTTCTTGAGCAAGATTTAGATTGATTATTTCCATCAATCGAAACTTTTTTAACTGAAGAGTTTGATCATGGCTCAGATTGAACGCTGGCGGCAGGCTTAACACATGCAAGTCGAGCGGTAACACTTCGGGTGACGAGCGGCGGACGGG
>JBDKHD010000043.1:0-4225 GCA_039797885.1 Pseudomonadota bacterium | reverse complement strand
TGTCGTGAAGAAACTGGTTTTATTTCTCGGTGCACTGCTGTTAATCCTCAGCGCCCAAGCTGGCCTGCTCGACCGCTTTACTGGCAGTGCCGAACCGCAGTTCTTGCCCGTAGACCAAGCCTTTCCTGTGCAAACAGGCGTCGATGGCAACAGCCTGATTGCCAGCTGGCAAAGCCACCCTGAATACTACCTTTATAAACACCGTATTTTCCTCACTCAAGGTAGCGTGCAGCGTGAGCCTGTGTACTTATCTTTGCCTGGTATCGAAAAAGAGGACGAAGCCTTTGGCTTAGTGACGGCTTTTTACGGCAATTTAGAAGCGCGCTTTGACCTAAGCGGCCTTGCCGCAGGCGAAGCTATCTTGCACTACCAGGGCTGCGCCGATGCTGGGCTGTGCTATCCACCGCAAACGCGCGCCGTCGTGTTGTCCGCCGACAATGTGCAAAGCTCAAACGCTGACGCACCAAGCTCAAGTACCGCCTCCCCCGCTGCCGACAACGGGTTCAGTGGCCGCTCCACTTTAGCCGTGCTGGGCTTGTTTTTTGTGCTGGGGCTGGGGCTGACCTTCACTCCTTGTGTGCTGCCGATGGTGCCCATTTTAACTAGCGTGGTTCTGGGGCAAGGCACGCACAGCGCCAAGCGCGGCTTTTATCTTTCTGGGCTTTATGTGCTGGGCATGTCCTTAGCCTATGCAGGGGCGGGCGTAGCCATAGGCTTGCTGGGCGCAGGCGCGAACATTCAGGCTTGGCTGCAAACGCCTTGGGTCTTAGTACTCTTTGCGCTGCTCTTTGTACTCTTGGCGCTGTCTATGTTTGGCCTGTATGAGCTGCGCCTGCCATCAAGCCTAAGCAACCGATTAAACGACCTCAGCAACAAGCAACAAGGTGGCAAAGGCATCAGCGTCTTTATTATGGGCGCTCTGTCGGCCTTGATCGTATCGCCCTGCATTTCGGCACCGCTGGCGGCGGTACTTATGTACATAAGTACCACCAACGACGCCCTACTTGGTGGCTTGGCGCTGTGGGTATTGGCACTGGGTATGGGCACGCCTTTGCTGATTTTGGGTACGTCAGGTGCGTCCTTACTGCCCAAAACGGGCGCCTGGATGAATCAGGTTAAGGTGTTCTTTGGCGTGCTGTTGCTGGCCGTAGCGCTGTGGCTTGTCAGCCGTTTACTGCCTTCGCCTCTTAGCCTATTGCTCTGGGCGCTGTTGGCCATTGTCTATGCCTTGGTCTTGGGTGCGCTAGAGCCTGCAAGCAGTTTGGCGCAGCGCACCGTAAAAGGGCTGGCTTGGGTATTGCTGATTTATGGCGCTCTGGCGTTGGCGGGCGTACTGATGGGCAACTCCGACCCGCTCGCCCCCCTGGCGGCTGCGCCCGCAGCCACCTCAGCCAACCAAGGCGAAAAAACCAGCTCGCCTTTTTATATCAGCACTGAGGTTGCCGATATCGAAGCGCAGATTCGCACCAGCCCCAGCCTGGTGATGCTCGACCTGTACGCCGCCTGGTGCATCAGCTGCAAGGTGATGGACAAAAACATCTTTCAGCAAGCCGATGTGCAACAAGCCCTTGGCCGCGCACGCTGGCTAAAGCTCGATCTTACCGCCAACCAAACACAGCACCGCGACTTTATGCAAAAGCACCGCGTCTTTGGCCCACCGACTCTTCTGTTCTTTAAAGATGGGCAAGAGGTGCTGCGCATTGTCGGCGAAGTCGATAAAGCGCAATTTTTGACCAAAATCCAACCCTTGCTGTAGGCGCTACGCTGGCTTGAAACTTCATAACTGAATCCTTATATAGTAATCATCAACTATTGAGGATGTTGCTATGCACTACACCTGCCCCGCCTGCCCCGCCTGCGCCGCCATCAACCGCATTCCCGACGACAAACAACAGCAACAAGGCCAATGTGGCCGCTGCCAAAGCCCGCTGTTCACGGGCCAGCCCACCAATCTCGACGATGCCAGCTTTGCGCGTTTTCTTGCCAAAAATGACCTGCCCATTGTGGTGGATTTTTGGGCAAGCTGGTGCGGCCCGTGCAAAATGATGGCTCCTGTATTCACCGAACTGGCGGGCAAGATGCAGCACCGTTTGCGCTTTGCCAAGGTCAACACCGAGGAGACGCAGCAAATCAGCGCGCAGATGGGCATTCGCAGCATTCCCACTCTTATCGTCTTTCATCAGGGCAAAGAAATTGACCGCCTTTCAGGCGCACTGCCCGCCCCGCAACTACAACAATGGCTGGAGCAAACGCTTAGCCGAATTTGATTTAAATCAGCTCAGGCACTCAAGGCTGAAACAGCCTTGACGCACGTCAAGAACTGTAATTTTCATGCTGGCATAGTAAGCTCTCGCCAAAATATAAAGAGACACGGCATGAGCCTGAACCTAGATCAAGAATTTCCTGAAAAAGCTAACTTAATCAAAAACTTAAAGATAAAAGATAGGCACTTTTCCCGCTTGTTTGATGAATACCAAGAGCTGGGCAGCGCGCTGGTGCAAAACCCAGCCGCCAGCCAAGAAAAAACCGAAGCGCTGAAAATTCGCCGCCTCTATTTGCGCGACAAACTGATAAGCATGCTAGAAGACTAATTCCAGTGTAAAATGCGCCCCTTCCTTGCGGGCTGTGCCCGTTTCTACCAGCAACCAGAAGGTGTTTCTATGTCTGAATCTGTTGTGATCGTGGCCGGCGCTCGTACCCCTATGGGCGGTTTTCAAGGCTCTTTGGCTAGCGTTACTGCGACCGAACTCGGTGCTATTGCCATTAAAGAAGCCGTGCAGCGTGCTGGCATTGCGCCTGCCGACGTGCAAGAAGTCATCATGGGTAACGTGCTGCCTGCGGGTTTAGGCCAAGGCCCTGCCCGCCAAGCCATGCGTAAAGCAGGTATCCCCGATGCCACAGGCGCCACCACCATCAACAAACTGTGCGGCTCTGGCATGAAAGCCACCATGCTGATTCACGATGCCATCAAGGCAGGCTCTATTCATATTGGTGTGGCAGGCGGCATGGAGTCCATGACCAACGCGCCCTATGTACTGCAAGGCGTACGCACAGGCTTTCGCATGGGTGCAGGCCAAGCCCCTCAAGACCATATGTTCTTAGACGGCCTGCAAGACGCCGAAACTGGCAAACTGATGGGCGCTTTTGCCCAAGAAACCGCCAACGCTCGTGGCTACACCCGTGAACAAATGGACGAGTACGCCATTCGCTCGCTCACTCGCGCCAAAGACGCCATCGAAAAAGGCTTAAACGCCGCTGAAATCGTGCCCGTACCCGTAAAAACCCGCAAAGGCGAAGAGCTGGTAAGCCAAGACGAGCAGCCCTTCAATGCCAACATTGAAAAAATCCCAAGCCTGCGCCCTGCTTTCGCTAAAGACGGCACTATTACCGCCGCCAACGCCTCATCCATCTCAGACGGCGCTTCTGCCCTGGTACTGATGAGCGAATCGGCCGCCAAAGCCAAAGGCGTAAAAGCCATTGCGCGCATCGTCGCGCACGCCACTCAGTCTCAGCATCCCTCTGAGTTCACTATCGCACCTGTCGGCGCACTGAAAACCGTACTGGCCAAAGCGGGCTGGAACAAAGACGAAGTGGATTTGTATGAGATCAACGAAGCCTTCGCTATGGTCGCCATGATGCCTTGTGATGAACTGGGCTTGGATGCGAACAAAGTGAATATCTACGGCGGCGCGTGCGCTCAAGGCCACCCAGTGGGTTCAACTGGCTCTCGCATTATCGTGACCTTGATGAACGCCCTGAAAAACACCGGCGGCAAAAAAGGCGTCGCCAGCCTGTGCATCGGTGGCGGCGAAGCCGTCGCTGTCGCCATCGAAATGATCTAAGCCGCAACGGCTTAGCAACGGACGCCGCGCGCACACGCGGCAACCTTTCCTCTTTACTCCCTCGCCTTTCTTCGCCTGTGCCGCTGTTTAGCCGCTTATGCCGCTTATGCCGCCTATGCCGCCTATGCCGCCTATGCCGCCTATGTCGCTGTTTAGCCGCTTTGGCTGTGCGGCTACCTTTCGGTACACAACTCGCAGGCACGCCGTGAACCCGTCCCTGGGGGCTCGGAGATTGCCATCCAGGCAATCTACGTCCTGCTCATTGTGCACCGAAACGCCGCGCCAAAACGGCTTGAAGTCCTGTGCAGGCCGCCGCTTCGGTGTATGCAGCCGCAACGAGCAGGTATTTCGAGCTAGACCAATCTTGCGCAGTCTGAAAGCCC
>JBDKHD010000042.1:0-7253 GCA_039797885.1 Pseudomonadota bacterium | reverse complement strand
ATGGCCTACAATGGACTGCTACGGAAAACGCAATAAGGAGATTGTATGATTACTCATTTAGTTGGTTTGCTGGCCAACCCTCGCAAAGAATGGCTGCACTTACGCAGCACCGCAGGCCAATCCACAGTTGAAGTGGTGATTTTAACTTGGCTGGTCGTGGCTCTGATTCCCCCTGTTTCATTACTGGTCGGGCTTACACAATGGGGCTGGCAGAATCTCGATGGCACGGTATTGCACCTGAGCATGGATAAAGCCGCACCTTTAGCCATAGTGCTGTATTTGCTGTTGCTGTCCATTGTGGTGTGCTTGGCCTATTTAATGTTCCGCCTAGAAAATTTTGCAGGCGGTGAAGCCGACTTTGAACGCTGTTTGGTCTTTGCTATTTTCACTTCCTTACCGCTGTTTTTATCTGGCCTATCGGGTCTTATTCCTTACGTTTGGGTTGGCATGGCTTGGGTGACTTTGGCAGGTTTGTACTCGGCGCGCATGCTCTTTACGGGCATTCCAATTTTCTTGGATGTTGCCGTTGAGCACCGCCCCTTGCTGGTGTTTATCATCCTAATTATTGCCTTTGCACTCTTGGCTCTGTGTGGACTTATTACACTTTCCTTATGGATGTTTGCGTAATTTTGTAGTGATTTGTTACCCCCAGTTGAATGCGCCTTGCTTAATCATTAGCCTGCTAGAGTTTTTACGCTAATAGGCAAAAGGCTAATGATTAAAACAATACTTTCCCTAACCTTTTTCATACTGCCCCTGGCAACTCAAGCTTTGGTCAGCCCGCAAGAAGCCAGCCGGTTGGGTAAAGATCTCACCCCCGTTGGCGCCGAAAAACAAGGCAATGGCAGCGATATTCCTGCGTGGAATGGCGGCCTGACCATCAACAAAGAACTTAAGGCGGGCAGCTTTCACGCCAATCCTTTTGCCGATGACAACTCTTTATTGCGCATTTCCTCTGTCAATATGGAAAAATACGCCGCACGCTTAAGCCCTGGGCAAAAAGCCTTGCTTACTCAGTTCCCTGATTATTATTTAGAGGTCTACCCCAGCCGCCGATCCGCGTCTTATCCGCAGTATGTGTATGACGCAATCAAGGCCAATGCCACCCACGCCAAACTCTTGAAATACGGCTCAGGCGTCAGTGGCACTACCATGTCCTCGCCCTTTCCCATTCCCAGTAGCGGCGTCGAAGCCTTATGGAATCATACTCTGCGCTTTCGCGGGCACTCCTGGGCCTACAGTGCCGTTGCCACCTCGGTGCTACCCAATGGCCAGCGCATGGATGTATTGCGTGAGTATCAGTACTACGTTGCCTACAGCAAGCTGGGTGCAAAAGCCGAAGACCTCGACAATAAAGTCTTCTTTTTAAAACGTAAAAACCTCGCTCCAGCCAAAATGGCAGGCGGTATGACTTTAGTGCATGAAACCCTCGATCAAATCGAAGCACCGCGTGCTTCTTGGGTCTACGTACAAGGCCAACGTCGTTTACGCCGTACTCCCGATTTGGCTTATGATACCGCCGACATCAACACCGACTCCATCCGCACCATCGACCAAGTCGATATTTTCAACGGCGCACCCGACTATTACGAGTGGACACTGGTTGGCAAGCAAGAGCTGCTTATTCCTTACAACGCTTATCGCGTGCATCAAGATAACCTCAAGCTCAATGACATCTTGCTCAACAACCACCTCAACCCCAAGTATTTACGCTATGAGCCGCACCGCGTTTGGGTGGTGGAAGCCAACCTGCGTGTAGGCTTTAGCCATCGCTACGCCAAGCGTCGCTATTACTTAGACGAAGACTCATGGTCTATTGTTTTGGCCGAAGAATACGACAGCTCAGGCAAATTGCTGCAAGTCACCGAAGCTCATACCATCAATTATTACGATATAGGCTTGGTCTATCCAACGGTGGAAGTCACTTATGACCTCACCAACAAACGCTATTACGCCGAAGGTTTGGATAACGAACGCCCAAGCACCATTAACTTCCAGCTGGACTTCGACCCTCAGGATTTCTCGCCCAACGCCTTACGCCGTGATGCGGTGCGCTGACAAAGCGCGCGTTGCCCGATACACTGAGCGGCCTCTTTGCTGCTGAGTGTATCCGTGCTGCCCTCTCGTTTATTTTTTCTTTCTGCCCTTTTGGCTGCGCTTATTGCGGGCAAAGCCCTAGCGCACCTGCCTGAAAACTTTATCGACCTACCCGATGAAGTGCAGGCGGTTATTCTGGAATACGCATTTTTCTCTGAAAAAGCCACCAAGGTCTGGGGTAAGGATTTTGAAACCAGCTCGGTGCATCATTTAATTAAATACCTAGATGACTTTCACACCAAAGTGAATATCGACTTTACCCAAGGCCGCATTCGTGTCGAAAGTGAAGGTGCCAAGGACCCGCGTCAAGCCTTGCAACATGCCATTGAAGCCACCTTACTTACCCCCGCCGACCCCAACGCCGTAGACCTCTACACCGCCGCCGATATGGGGCTGACGGGCAAACCCTTTTTATCGGGCTTAATCAAAGATGCACAAGGCAACAACATCGACACACCCGCTCGCGCCACTCATTTTGCACAGTACTTAACTCGTGAACGCTTGCAACAACGTGGCAATCGCTATTGGGTGGAAATCTCCATGGTGCGCAACTTCAAACAACAGGGTGCACGCCATTACCAAGGCATGGCGCAGCGATCCGCACAGCGTTATCGCGTCGATAGCGCCCTGATTTTGGCCATTATGGAAACCGAAAGCAGCTTTAATCCCTTTGCTGTTTCGCCCTCTGGAGCCTATGGCCTGATGCAAGTCATGCAAGCCACCGCAGGCAAGGACGTTTATGAAAAAATCTATCGCAAAGAAGGTAAACCCAGCCGCGATTTTCTGCTCAACCCACAAAACAACATCGACACGGGCACCGCCTACTTAGCCATCTTGCGTGACCAGTATTTGCGCGGCATCCGTCACCCACTCGCGCAAGAGTACTGCATAGTGGCCGCCTACAACGGTGGCGCGGGCAACCTGCTGCGCACCTTCCATCGCAATCGCAGCGAGGCGCTGGAAATCATTAACTCCATGAGCCCCAAAGACGTGTACGAGACCATCCTCAGCGACCACCCCCAAGAGGAGTCGCGCAACTACCTGAAAAAGGTCATGCGCGTTAAGCAGCAATATGTCCAAAGCTAAGCTCTCTTCACTCACCCAAGCGCTGCGCTTACCGCACGCCGAATTGCACTTGCGCTCTTTACCCACACTGGGCATCAAGCTGTATTTATTGCATCTACCCCAAACCGAGCTCAGCCTCAGTGCAGCACAAACCGCCTACTTCTGGCAAAAACTGCCCTACTGGGCTTTTGCTTGGGCGGGAGGCCACGCTTTAGCAGGCTTTATTTTGCGCCACCCCGAATATGTACGCGGCAAAACCGTATTGGATTTTGGCTGCGGCTCGGCGTTGGTTGGCATTGTTTGCGCCAAGGCTGGGGCAAAAACCGTGTGGGTGGCCGATCTCGACGACAACGCCCTGCTGGCCGCCACACTCAACGCCAAAGAAAACCACGTGCAAGTGCACGCTGTACAAGGCGCTTGGCCTAAGGTTGATGTGCTTTTAGCCAGCGATGTGCTGTACGACATTTCCAGCAGCGACGATCTCAAACAGCTGATGCTGGCCATTCCAAGCTGGCTACTGGCCGAAAGCGAGTGCGTCAAACCTAGCTTTGTTGAGCTGCACTGTTTAGAGCGCCAAACCTGCGCCACCTTACCCGCCATCGGCGACTTCGATCAGGCCATCGACATAGAGATTTATTGCCGCGCGGGTGCTAATGTACCCCACTCTTTTTCTGCTGCTGTTTAAGGAAACTTATGCGTGCTTTAACTTGGCTGTTTTTAATTGGTCTGTCTTTTTCTACCCATGCCGCCGACCTCACGGGCAAAGAAATTGAAGCTTGGCTCAATAGCATCAACGCCATTCAAACCTGGCTAATGGGCAAAGAAGAGAAAATGCCCGATGGTGAACCGCCCAGCGACCCTTATGATATGGAGCAAGCCATCCAATACAGCATCAATCTGTTGAAAAAAGCGGGGCTTTACACCGAATTTGAACAGCAGCTAAAAACAGCAGGTTATGCCAATGTTGACAGCTGGGCACAGCTCTCAACACGTATTTCATTGGCTTACATGGCACTGGAACAAGAAGCAGAGCCCGTTACTCGCGCGCAAATTCAAGAACAAATTCAAGCCGTGAATGGCCTGAGCATCCCCACAGAAGGCAAAGCTTCCTTGCAGCAGATGCTCACGAGCTCCTTAAAAATGCTCGATCGCATCGAGGCGGTTTCAGCAGCCGATAAAGCCGCCGCACACCCTTACTTTGAGCGTCTGCAAGAGCAGATGGGCGAAAATCACGACTAAACCTGTGCAGGGTCTTTGTGCCCTAACACCGCATCGGCCAATGCGCCCCCTGCGCCCGAATACAGATGCAGGGCATCATCGGCACCGTTGGCTATCAATTCTTGCGCTTGTGCCTGCCAATGGCTAACTGCCACCACACGCCCACTAAAACCACGCCCTCGTAAAATCCGCAGCGCGTCGAGATTGGCATCGTGATACGGCAGCGCCAGAACCACTTTCGTTAACGACGCACTGGCGCGTACACGCCGCCACAAATCCGCATCGGTGGCATCGCCGTGCAGAATATGCAACCCCTCTTTAATCATTTCATCGGCCTTGTCGTCGTCGTGTTCCACTCCCATTACCTTACAGTGGCTTTCGACCAAACGCAGATAACAAGCGCGCCCCACTCGCCCCATTCCCAGCACTAACGTATCGGTATCACCCAAATGCACAGGCCGTTCATTGGGTGCTAAACGCTCGACATCGACATCAGGCCAGCGTTTTTCGATAGCGTTGGCAAAATCCGCAGCCTTCATATTAATAAAAGTGCCCAGCACAAAACTGGCCGCCACCGCGACCGACAAAGTTGTAAGCCAGCCTGCATCCAACAAACCTGCGCCAATTAAAGTGGTGGCAATAATCAAAGCAAATTCGGAATTATTCGCCATAACTAATGCGGTCAACACTGCCGTACGACGACGCATGTGCGCGACGGAAACCAAAAAGAAATAAAATAAAGATTGCGCAAAAAGCAGCACCAACAACAACAAGCCTAAGCCCACTTGTGGCCAAGTCGGCAAGCCACTTAAGCCGATGCTTAAAAAGAACGCCACCAGTAACAATTCTTTTAACGCGAAAATCGAGCGTGACAGCTCGTGTGATTTCGGATGAGAAGCAAATAACATCCCCATCGCCACCGCACCAAGGTCGCCTTTTAAGCCCACGCTTTCAAATAAAATGTAACCTGGGTCCATCGCTAAAAACACCGCAAGAAGCACCACCATCTCACCATGTCCTAAGCGCTCCAGCACAGGAATAATCAGCTTGCGTGCAGGCACCAATAAAAACAGCGTCAAAGACCACATGGATGGCGATGCGCCCGTGGTCGCCGCCAAAAAAATCACCGCGATTAAATCCTGCATTACCAGCACGCCAATGGCGATTTGGCCATAACGCGAACGAGCATCTCCGCGCTCTTCTAATATCTTAATGACAAAAACCGTGCTGGAAAAGCTCAGCGCCAAGGCCAGCATCGCCCAGCTTTCAATATGGCTGCCCGCCATCATTCCCACGCCCAGCGCGGCCAAGGTGGCAAAAAAGCCCACCCCCAAAACAACCATCAGCGCCGACTGCGCCATGGCGGTAAACCACACCTCACGCTTAGCCAATTCGCCGATATTAATTTGCAGCCCTACCCCAAAAAGCATCAAGGTCACGCCCAAATTGGCGAGCACCTCAACCATGGGATGCGAGCTCACTCCCAGAGCCGAAAGGGCAAAGCCTGCCACCAGAAACCCCAACAAAGGCGGCAAGTGCACCAAGCGTGCGCCAATTCCACCCAACAGCGCAGCAACTAAATAGATCCCTGCAAGCAGCATAATTTCGTCTCAATCCAATTCGGAAAATAGTATAAAAGAGTGCGGCCTTTTTACTGAAAAATTTTCACTCGCGTCTGATTTAGCTTGGCTTTTTTGCTGAATCTGCTCGGTTTTTCTCTAAGCCTTTCATTGCGAAAAATACGCCGCTATACGGATTCGTTTTCATTTTCAGCGTTGCTAATTTAAAAGCCCCAACCCGCTCAAGGAGAGCAAAGAATGCAAAAAATAAAAATCCTTTTCGCAGCACTTTTGTTAAGTTTTAGCCTGTTTGCTATGGCTGCCGAACCCGCCAAGGCCAGCCTCATCAACCTCAATACCGCCACGGTAGCCGAGCTTAGTACACTAAGCGGCATAGGCCAAAGCAAAGCCGAAGCCATCATCGAATACCGCAAACAAATTGGCAGTTTTAAAAATATCAACGAACTGACCATGGTCAAAGGTATTGGCAGCGCCACCTTCGAGAAGAACAAGGACCGTCTCACCATCAAGTAGCTAACTGCTAAACCACTAAGGCCGCATCTGCGGCCTTTTTGTTTTTCGTGCGATTGCGCTAGGATAGTCACCTACCTAATTAGGAGTACCCCATGAAACCCTTACTGATGTTGTTATCCGCACTCGCCGCTCAAGTTTACGCCGCCGAAGCCCCAAAAGGCGCTGAGGTTTATATTATCTCCCCCAAAGACGGCGCAGTGGTTAAAAGCCCAGTGATGGTGGAGTTTGGCTTAAAAGGTATGGGCATTGCGCCTGCGGGCACGGATAAAGCCAATACAGGGCATCATCACCTGCTGATTAACGTCAAGGAAGAGCCTAAGTCAGGGCAACCCATCCCTGCCGACGCCCAGCATCTGCATTTTGGCGGTGGCCAAACGCAAACCACACTGAACTTAGAAAAAGGCACTTACAGCTTGCAGCTGAACCTAGGCGATATGCACCACATTCCTTTTGAGCCGCCCCTCGTTTCGCCCAAAATTACCATTGAGGTGCAATAAAGAAATTACAGCGATGCGTCGAGCAAATCGATGCGCTCTTGCTGTTGACGCAACTGACGATCGGCGGTTTTCTGAATTTCTTTGCGGCCAATTAAAGACGCCAGCGTAATGGCATGCAAAAACTCATGAATTTGCCCACTTAAATCACACCAAAGGTGATGAGTGAGACACTCTTCGCCGCCTTGGCAGTTGGCTTTGTGACCACAGCGCGTGGCGTCGATGGATTCATTCACTGCATCGACAATTTCGGCCACGTTGATGGCATCGCTGTCGCGGCTAAGCT
>JBDKHD010000041.1:0-7250 GCA_039797885.1 Pseudomonadota bacterium | reverse complement strand
AAGGCGATAAAATCACGATAATTATCATCCAATAAAGTTTTTAAAATGTTTTTTGGATGGCCAAGGCCAGTAGGCTCAATAATGAGCACATCGGGTTTTTCGCGCGCGAGTAAAAAATTCAAACCCATCTGAAAAGGCAAACCCGATACGCAGCACAAACAACCACCCGGCACTTCACGCACGGCCACGCCTGCTTGTTTTAAAATCGTGCCATCTATGCCAATTTCGCCAAATTCATTTACCAGCACCGCCCATTTTTCATTCGGGTTCTTATTTTTCAATAAATGCAAAATAGCTGTGGTTTTTCCCGTTCCTAAAAATCCAGTAATAATATGCACACGCGTCATTGCTCTATCCCTTTATAAATCACGCAGCACAGAAATAGGGCTGGCGTTGGTGCTGGCGCGCAACAACCAACGCCCAGACAGCATAAGCAGCACCACGGAAGCAGCAGGCACAATAAGCCACAACCAACCTAAAGACTGCCAAGCAATAGCCAGCACTTGCGTATAAAGAAAATAGCGAATCACTTCCGCGCCCAGAAGCGCTAAAACCGCCGAAACCACCGCCAAAATCACAAACTCCTGACGCTGTGATTTTTGTAAAAGCGCACGGCTTGCGCCTAGCGTGCGCAATATTGCGCCTTCTTTTAAACGCTCATCCACCCCCGCAATTAAAGACGCCAGCATCACCAACAAAGCGGAAATCAACACAAACACCAAAATCAATTCGATGGCCAAAGTCACCTGCATTAGCAGTGCTTGGATTTGCGTTAAGAGCGCTTGAATATCAATAAAAGTAACTGTCGGGAACGTTTTAATCAGTTCAGCCAGCTGAGCATTATTTTGATAATGAAAGCTAGTCATGTAAGTGGTAGGCAGATCCGCCAACATATCTGGCGAAAAAATCATAAAAAAATTGGGCGTTAAACTGCCCCAATCTACCGTACGCACACTGGAGACTTTGGCTGAAACATCTTGGCCTGCAATACGAAAAGTTAGGGTATCACCAAGCTTCACATTCATGCGTTTGGCCAGTTTTTCTTCGACCGATACTTGGCCACCCCCCGTTGCTTGATGCCAGTGCCCAGCAACAAGGTTATTACCCTCAGGCAGCTGCGCGCTGGCCGTTAAAATCAAATCACGATCAATGCTGGAATCTTTGGCAAAATCGGCATTGGCAATGCTGTTATTGTTAATAGCAATTAAGCGCCCTGGCACAGTTGCAAACACTTTTTGCAAAGCAATTTTTTTGCCATTAAGCCAAGCCTGCACAGGCTCAAGCTCATAGGGCTGAATATTAATAGCAAACACATTTGGGCTGTTATCGGGCAAACTTTGCTGCCAGTCTTTTAATAAATCTTGACGCAGCGTAGCAATCAACACCATCACCATAATAGTGAGAGAAAAAGCGATGATTTGCCCAGAACTGTATAGGCTATTTTTACTTAAATGCTGCCATGCAAAACGCCATGTCAGCGGTAGATTTTTATTGGCTAGGTATTTTTTTATTTTCCCAATCAGGCCCATAAAAATCAGCAAAGAAACAAGTACAAAAATCGCACCACCACCTAATACATAAAGGCTCAACAACACATCTTTCGTAAAAAGTACTAACAGCAGCGCTAAAGAAAATAAAGAAAACACGGGCAATAGCCAACCCGAGATTGGCACAGGCACTAAATCACGACGCAGCACGCGCAGAGGTGAAACTTTCGCCAGTGGCATCAGGTGTACCAGCGCAAAACCCAGCAAACTAATCAGCCCAACGCTACCACCTAAAAGCCAAGCAGACAGAGGCGCATTGGGCAAAGGTTTGGGTACGACTTTATCTAAAATCACCAAGAGCATTTCTTGTATGCCATAAGCAAAAACCAGCCCCGCTACGCTTGCCAACACACCCAAAAAAATCAGCTGCCACAAATACACTTGCCAAACTTGATTTTGTTTTAAACCAAAAGTGCGCAACAGCGCGCTGGAATCAAAATGGCGCAGCGCATAATGCTTGGCACTGATGCTCACCGCCACCGCCGCCAAAATTACCGCCAACATGGCCGCCAAACCTAAATAACGCTGCGCACTGTGTAGGCGTTTGGCCAGCATTTCATTGCCGCTTTCTAAACTCTGTAATTTTTGATTGGCTTCCAATGGCTGGGTTTTTATCAGCGCGTTAAATTGTTCCAGCTGATGCTCCTCGCCTTTTAATAACAAACGCCAGGTTATACGGCTGCCCGTGCCAAGCAAACCACTGGCGGGCAAATGCTTTTCACTGAACATCACGCGCGGAGCAAAACTGTAAAAGCTGGCGCTGCGGTCGCTTTCTTCACGAATAATGCCTGTTATTTTTAAATGAATGCGGCCTATTTCCAGCTCGTCGCCCAGCTTGGCATTGAGCTGCAATAAAAGCCTAGGCTCTACCCAGGCCTCCGCCATTTTTGGCCCTGATTTTTGCTCCTGCACCTCGCCTTTGGCATTTTCAACCAAAAGCTTACTTTTAAGCGGGTAATTGGCCGAAACCGCTTTGGCCGAAGCCATGACCATGTCATCGCCCACCAGCACTACGGTAGGGAAATTTACGGTTGTCGCCGTTTGCATGCCCAGATTTGCGGCGGCCTGTGGCCATTTGGCATCAATAGGTGTAGTGGATTCGATGCGCAAATCCGCACCTAAAAATTGATTGGAGCGATCCTGCATCGCGGCATCTAAACGTGAACTAAAAAGGGCAATAGCGGTTGCCGAAGTGACCGCTAAAAACAGCGCAAAAAAAATTAAAGAAAGCTCACCGCTTTTGGCTTCTCGCCATAAAAAACGCAGAGCTAAGCGTAACGTCAGCATGAAATAATCCGCCCTTCGTCAATGCGCACCTGGCGATCACAGCGCGCCGCCAAACTCTGATCGTGCGTCACCAAAACCAAAGTCGTTCCTGTGCTTTTATTCAACGCAAAAAATAATTCTTCGATTTTTTCGCCCGTGTGTCTGTCCAAATTCCCTGTGGGCTCATCGGCAAATAATATCTGCGGCTTACCTGCAAAGGCGCGCGCCAAAGCAACACGCTGCTGCTCGCCGCCTGACAATTGATTGGGATAATGCGATAAGCGCGCACCCAGCCCCACTTTTTGTAATAGCTCTTGCGCTTCTTGTTTGGCTTTTTTTACGCTCTGTATTTCTAAAGGTAGCATGACATTTTCCAGCGCCGTTAAACCCGAAAGCAGCTGAAAATTTTGAAAAACAAAACTCACACCGCGAGCGCGCACAGCGGCACGCTCGTCTTCCGTCAACGCACTTAAATTGCTGCCCAGCAACAACACCTCGCCCGAACTGGCGCTATCCAGCCCTGCCA
Organism: Pseudomonadota bacterium; assembly: GCA_039797885.1. Taxonomy (GTDB): domain Bacteria; phylum Pseudomonadota; class Gammaproteobacteria; order Pseudomonadales; family Oceanobacteraceae; genus Venatoribacter. The sequence goes on along the minus strand of JBDKHD010000041.1, from coordinate 3,911 downwards.
TAATGCCCAATAACGTGGATTTACCACTGCCCGATGCGCCGACTATCGCCACGCTTTCACCTTGCTTGATATTCAGGCTGAGGCCTTGCAAGATGGGCAGCACTTCATTTCCCGTCATTACGGTTTTGCAAACATCTTTTAAAATTAGGGCGTCCGTCATGTTTTCTCGCGGTTGGGCTTGGCTGGTTAAAGTGCCAGTGATCATCGTCATATTGAGCTTTTCTCAGGTGCAGGCCAAAGAGCCTGTGGTTCTGGTCGTTGGGGACAGCATTAGTGCCGCATTTGGCTTGCCAGTTCAAGAGGGCTGGGTGGCTTTGATGGCAAAAGACTTGAAAAAATCTGTTCCTAAGGCGCAAGTGGTGAATGCCAGCATCAGTGGCGACACCACTCAGGGCGGCTTAGCCCGTTTGCCAACATTGTTATCCAAATACCAGCCTACTTTGACCATTATCGAATTGGGTGGCAACGACGGCTTACGCGGCACGCCGATTTATATCATTAAAGAAAATTTAAAAAGCATGATTGTGTTGGCAAAAAATAACGGCAGCCGTATTTTACTTTTAGGTATGCAAATTCCGCCCAATTACGGCGAAAAATACACGCGTTTATTTCAAAAAATGTATCTGGATTTAGCCAAAGAAATGCAGGTTCCCGCCGTGCCTTTTTTATTAAAAGACATTGCAGATAAACCTAAGCTGATGCAGGCCGATGGCATCCATCCCAAGGCCGAAGCGCAAGCGGCGATTTACGCTTTAGTTAAACCGCACTTACGCTCCTTAAAATCACCCAAGTAATTAATGCGTTTGCGCTCGTTGTTTCGCCACGTCTTTAGCACTGACAGCCGTGGCCTGATTGCCCCAAGAGGCACGCAGCATATTGGCTAGCACTGTGCTGTTGCCTACTAGCGCAGGAATCACATTACAAGAAATATCCACCTCGCGATTACTAATCGGCTTTAGCAGGAATTTCTTGCATTAAATACTGATAAAGATCGGCTACCGCACCACCTGGGTCGCCTGCCACGACTTTATCAAAACCCCAAGTTTTTTTATCGAAATACAGGCCACGACTTAATCCCAATCCTAGATAAAAATCCACATCAAAACCTTTTTCTAGCTCATTAATATCAAGGGTTAATTCTTTTAAAAAATCGAGTTTTGTTTTACTGAAAATCGAACCCGGTGATTGCAAAGATTCGCTGCCGCCTTAGCCTAAAATAAGCCCTTCTGGCGTTGTAAATTCGTTACGCTTGGCATGACCATCAAAATCATCGTGATTATCCAGCAGCAGGTTTTTTATCTTTACCTTACGCATATAGCCTTTCCTAGCCGCTCGCGTTAGCATGCGCGCCTTAGTTTCGAGGTGCATATGCGCAAAGGCATAGACCGCCAAGCGGTTCTTATTCTGTTGGTTCTTTGTTTTATTTGGGGCGTGCAGCAAAGCGTGATTAAAGCCGTTTCGGGCGACATCAGCACGCTGCTGCAAGTTTGCTTGCGCTCGGGCATTGCCGCACTTTGTTTGTGGCTATTTAGCCGTTTTAGCGATTACCACACTTGGTTTACAGGTGTTGGCCGCGCAGGAGCGCTGGTCGCCAGTTTATTTGCACTGGAGTTCTTGTGTCTGGCCCAAGCACTGCGTTTTGGCGGCGCAGCGCATTTATCCGTATTTCTGTACACCGCCCCACTTTTTGCCGCACTGGGGCTGCATATTTTTGTGCCAGAAGAACGGTTAAATCGCCAACAATGGTCTGGTGTGCTGTTAGCCTTTTTCGGCGTTGCCGTAATTTTTTTATTACCACTGATGTTGCAAGGCCAAAGCCTAGGTTTTGAAAACAGTTTACTCGGCGACCTTTGGGGCATCGGCGCAGGAGCGGCTTGGGGATTGACCACCGTTGTCGTGCGCAGCTCCAAACTCAGCGAAGCCCCACCCACTCAAACTTTGTTTTACCAATTATTAGGCGGCTTTATATTGCTGCTACCGTTGGTGTTTTGGACAGGGCAAACGCATATCAGCAACACCCCAGCCACTTGGGGCAGCCTTGCGTTTCAAGGATTGCTGGTGTCTTTCGTCACTTATTTAATCTGGTTTAACCTGCTGCGCCGCTACTGGGCAGCACGCCTTGGCGTACTGTCATTAATGACGCCTATTTTTGGTGTATTAGCTGGCGTGGTACTGCTAAACGAAACATTAAGCAGCGCCTTTGTGCTGGGCTCAGTGATGATTATCAGTGGTATTTTACTGGTGAATAACGTCATTAAATGGCCAAAGCGCACATTTAGCGCAGCATAGTCACCAGCGCGCCGCCTAGCATCAGCGCAAAGCCGCCAAGCTCTGCCACTATCAGCGCCCACATATAGCCGCGCACTAGGATGCTGGGCAGCGTGCGTTTACCAAGCACATGCGGGCGTTTGAGTTGGTTGTTGGTGTCTTTTAAGTAGCCATGCACTAGGTAAGTAACAATGGCCGAGCCAAAAAACAAAATTTGCGCAGCCACTAAGGCAAAGGTAATACTTTCAGAGAAAGGCGAATAAGGCACAAATTCGCGCACTAAGATGGCGGCAAAGGCATACATTAGGCTGGCGCGGTGGGCGATATCCACATAGTAACTGGCGCGCGCTTTTTCAGAGCGCATAATTTCGGCGTATTTCCACACGCCAGTGATTAGCCCTGTTAAGAAAAATACACCCGCACCCAGCAGGGCAAAATCGGCAGCGTTCATGGCGGCTCCTTATTTTTTTATTTATCCAGCGTTTAAAAACTCGAATTGGGCTGGGTTAAAAACTCCAGCTCTGCCGCTGTGGATGGGCGGCCTAATAGGGTGTTGCGATGAGGGTAATGGCCAAAGCGGTCGATGATGGCTCGGTGTTTTTTTTCAAATTCCAGTTGCGCAGGTGCGTATTGCGCAAAGAGCGGCGCGGCTAAAGCGTGAATCGCACGCGACTCGCTGTGCATGTAGGGCATGAGTAAAAAACCGCACTCGCTTTCCTGCGTAAATTCGTTCAAAACGCCTAGGCGCACAGCTTCTTGTGCCAGCACCAAGGCCATGCCGTCTTGCGCAAAGGCCGCCGGGGTATTGCGGTAAATGTTTCGAGAAAATTGGTCGAGCACGATGATCTCAGCCAAGCGGCCTTGTGCGCTGCTACGCCAGTGAAACAACTCACTGGCTTTTGCTTGCTGCAACAGAGTTAAAAATCTCTCGCGCAGCAAAGCGTCAAAGGTTTCATCTTTTACCCACCAATATTTAGGGTCGATGTCGTTAAACCAAAAATTAAGAACGCTTTGCATGGGCTGCTCCAGTTATTGTTAACACGATCAATCAAGCATCAATCAAGCAACGATCAAGCAATTAAATTCCTTAAAATTCAATGAGTTACAGTGGTTCAATATCAAATCCCCTCTCTTTTTTCCTACTCCAATCAAGCAACGATCAAGCAAATTAAGCCCAGTGCGGCACATAACGCATGGCCTTAGCCCCCGCATCCGCATCATAAGACCGAATGAGTCCTTGTTTAAGAGTGTCCTTGAAGACTCTGCTCACTTGTGATTGGTTCTTTTGCTCAATACCGAAACGCTCTCTTAATGAGCTGTTATTGGCCATTTCTCTGCTTACATACTTTAGGCATATGTGTAAATAACAAGCTCTAATTCGGTCTTCCTTGTCCATTTCCGCAAAGGTTTTATAGCCGAATAACACTGCGCGAGTATGACGTTCTGTGACTTCAAAGATAGGGGCTGGTAATTGATACAGTTCGGTTTGAAACACGACTTTATCAATCCCACTACCGCGCTCTTCACATATTTTTGCTCGACGCGGCAGTGTTCATAATTCTGTGTCATTTCTTTATCCTATGCAAAAAAGAGATGACCTATGACACACCCCACTTTCGATATGGAAGCCGCCATGCAAGCCC
>JBDKHD010000040.1:0-14465 GCA_039797885.1 Pseudomonadota bacterium | reverse complement strand
TTTGTGGCAGCGCAGGTTATGTCAGTGTAGACAAACAATAGAAATCCGCCTGCCATAACTGGCTTGTGTCACACCCATTTTGGCCTTTGTGTTAAGGTGCGCGCGATTTTTAGAAACTAGGGTGAGTTATGAACGCGGTATGGGTCTCGGTGGCAGTGATGCTGGGGTTAAGTTTGACGCGCATGCACGTCATGCTGGCGATGATCGTTGCGGCCTTGGTGGCGGGTTGGGTCGGCGGCATGGATTTATCCAGCACCTTGGCGGCCTTTAATAAAGGCATAGGCGGCGGTGCGGGTATTGCACTCAGTTATGCCTTGCTGGGTGGCTTTGCCGTGGCTATTTCACTGTCGGGTTTGCCGCACCTGCTGGCCGATGCCTTGTTAAAAAAACTGGGCAACAATAACAGCGGCTATAACCAGTGGTTGAAAGCGGCGCTTTTGAGCCTGTTGTTGTTGCTGGCGATTTCCTCACAAAACCTCATTCCCATTCACATAGCTTTTATACCTATATTGATTCCACCCTTGTTACTGGTGATGGCCAAGCTCAAGCTGGATAGGCGTTTGGTTGCCTGTGTGCTGACCTTTGGCCTGATCACTCCTTATATGTTTTTGCCTGTGGGTTTTGGCAACATTTACCTCAATGATATTTTGCTGGGTCGCATAGCCGCTGCTGGGATGAATACCGAAGGCTTGTCGGTGATGAAGGCCATGGCCATTCCTGCTTTGGGTATGCTGGCAGGTTTGCTGATTGCGGTATTTTTTAGCTATCGTCGCCCACGCGAGTACAGCGTACAGGCAGTAAAGCAGGTGGAACGTACAGCGCGCGCTTACGACAAGAAATCCCTTATCGTTGCAGGCTTAGCCGTCGTTGTGACCTTTGCGGTGCAGCTGTCTACTGGCTCGATGGTGCTTGGGGCGTTGGCGGGCTTTTTACTCTTTGCGCTGACGGGCGTAGTGAAGTGGCAAAAGAGTGATGACGTGCTCAGTGAAGGCATCAAGATGATGGCCGCTATCGGTTTTATTATGATTGCCGCCGCAGGCTTTGCCGAAGTGCTGACGCAGACAGGGCACATTCAGCTGTTGGTGGCCGACAGCTCGGCTTGGCTTGCAGGTAATAAAGGCTTGGCGGCCATGGTGCTGCTGTTGGTTGGGCTGCTGCTGACGCTGGGCATTGGCTCGTCCTTTTCCACAGTGCCCATTATTGCTGCGATCTATGTGCCTTTGTGTGTGCAAATGGGCTTTAGCCCGCTGGCGATTGTATCTTTGGTAGGGACGGCAGGTGTGCTCGGTGATGCAGGCTCGCCCGCCTCGGATTCCACCTTGGGGCCAACCGCAGGCTTAATGTGGATGGCCAGCACAACCACATGCGCGATACCGTGATTCCTACTTTTTTGCACTACAACTTGCCGCTTTTGGTTTTTGGCTGGGTCGCGGCCATGGTGCTTTAAAAGCGCTTGCCGCTGCTTTGAGCCAGTGAGTATTCGCCATGAAAAGCGGTGACGGAAATGCGATCGACTTGCTGGTTTATCCAGCTTTCGGTTTGAGCGTTCAGCTCATTGGTGTCAAGTGTTCGACTGTCAAAAACTGGGCTGATTACCACCGAAACCGTACCAGGAAACTTCAGCCAGCCCGAGTTGGGCCAGCACTGCGCGGAGTTGTGGGCGATGGCCAACACGGGTGTGCCCGTTTTACTGGCCAGCATGGCCCCGCCTTTTGAGAACTCTTTACGCAGGCCGGGCGCGACGCGAGTGCCTTCTGGAAAAATCAAAACATGCAGCCCTTGCTCTAGGCGCTCCTTGCCCTGAGTGAGCACTTGCTTAAGGGCGTTGGCTTTTTGGCGGCGGTCGATAAAAATCGGCGCAATCATCTTTAGCTGCCAGCCAAAGAAGGGCAGAAAAAACAGCTCGCGTTTTACCACCTGCACCTGCGGCGCCAAAATAGTTGGCAAGAAAAAAGTTTCCCAAGTGCTTTGGTGTTTGCTAATCAGCACGCAGCTTTGGCCAGTGGTAGGAATATGCTCGCGCCCTTCGACTTGCCAGCGAATACCGCAAATTAGGCGCGCCGCCCAAGAGATAGCATGGCAAAAGGCAACCAGCACAATAAAGTTGCGGGCACGAATGGGTAAAAGCAGATAGGCCAGCAGGCTGGGGGGCAGCCACAGCAGCGTCAGACAGGCTAAAACCAGATAAAAAAGCAGAGTACGCGCGGTAATAAAGGGGTGTTTGAGGAAAAGCATAGGCACCTCGAAGACAGCAAGGCGCTCTTTATAACACCACTGTTTATTTCAATAATCAGGCTTTTTAGGCGATAACTTTTTCTGTTTAGGAAAAACTACGCTTGAGCCAAGATAAAATCGGCAAACTGCGCAAGATCATCAAACACCAAGGCATCAGCAAGGCCAGACTCGGTAAGTTTGCGCTCACTTTTTGCGCCTTTGCCTGTACGCACCAGCACGGGCTGGCAGCCCGCTTCTCGCCCTGCTTCTAAATCACGAATCGAATCGCCAACCAGCCATGCGCCTTTGGCCGAGGTTTGCAGCGCGTTTTCGATTTCATGAATCAGGCCAGGCAAAGGCTTACGGCAAGCGCATTGGCTGTCAGGCCCGTGCGGGCAATAAGCGATATGAGCAAAACGGCCACCCCGAGCCTGCGCCAAGGCCGCCATTTTAGCGTGCATGGCCTCTAGGTCGGTTAGGCTGAAATAGCCGCGCGCCAGCCCACTTTGATTGGTGGCTACCGCAAGCTGGTAGCCCGCCTGATAGAGCCTGCCCACGGCTTCCATGCTGCCGGGCAAGGGAATCCACTCATCTACCGATTTGATGTAGTCGTCGGAGTCTTGGTTTAGTACGCCGTCACGGTCGAGGATAATGAGCTTCATAGCTTGAACGAAACCCCGGCCATCAGCTTGCCATAGTGGTCGGCACTGACTTCATCCACAGTTGCGCCGTAATAGTAATTCACACCCAGGTCGATGGTTTTGGTCAGGCGAATATCCCCGCCTGCTTTGAGGCTGTATTCAAGCAGCGCTTTGGCATCCCAGTCGGAGCTTAAATACTCGGGCATCAATTCAAAACCCGCCAGCAGCCGTACTTTGTCGCCAAGCATTTTGCCAAAGGATAAGGCTAGCCCCAGGCCATAACGGTCGATGTTGGCAGCGGATTTATTGCGGTACAGAAACAGGCCGCCTTGGTAGGCTTTGCTCTTTTCGTAGCCATTGGCTTCCAAGCCAATGCGGTAAGAACGATAGGTTTGCTTCCCAAGGCTTAGGTCATCGAGCTTGAGCTGGTCTTTGGCTTCTAAATGGCTGAAATAAAACTGCCCGTGTGCGCTTTGCTCTTTATTCCAGTAGCCCATGCCCAGCTGATAACGGAAGGCGTCTTCGCCACCCTCCATGCTTAGCGCAGGCATAAAGCTCTCGTCGTCTTGGACGGCGTTTTTGCCAGCGGCCATCACCTGCTGGCTAAGCAGTGCGCCCGCCGCTGTAGTTAGTAGCAGTCCTGCAAGGTAAGTGAATAAGGGTTTCATAAATATAGAATCCTATAGTGGGCGTGCTACATGGGTAGTTCAAACTGTTTGGTCTTGCTGTTTTTCTTGCTTTTTTCGGGTGCAGAAGCCACCAGGTTTTCAATGTCGTTAAGCAGCCTTATTAATGCTCTACCCATGGCATAGGCAAGGTTGACGGGAACGGCGTTGCCAATTTGCTTGTACTGCGCCGTGATCGGGCCTGAGAAAGCCCAGTCGTCGGGAAAGGTTTGAATGCGGGCGTATTCTCTTACGGTCAATGGGCGTGTTTCTTCGGGATGGCAGCGCTCGGTTTGCTTCTGTGCGGGCGCACAGGTCAGGGTTAGGCTGGGCTCATCCCAAGCTAAACGTCTGGCCATACCTGTTTTTCCGCCGCCTAAGAAGTAGCTGTTTTGCATATATTCGCGCTGTAAAGCGTCTGGTAGGTCGCGCCAATACCCACCCTGAGGCACTTGCGCCAAGATTTCTGCTTTTCTTTTAGGATAATGCTGCCCGATAGAGTTGGGCACATCTGTGGCAAATAGCTCACCTTTTTTGAGCGCATCGCGCATGGTCATAACACGGGAGTAGGGCGAGGGCCAGTGAAAATCCACTTGTGCGGCAAGGTCTTTGCGAATGCCTACTAAAAAGAGGCGTTCGCGTTTTTGTGGGACTTGGTAAAACAGCGCTTTTAATACGCGCGGATCAACCAATTCATAGCCCAGCTCATCAATAACATCGGTGATGGCTGTGAGAGTTTTGCCATTTTCGTGCTGTAACAGCCCTCGCACATTCTCGGCCACTATGACCTTGGGGTTGGTTTCTTTAACAGCACGGGCAAATTCAAAAAACAGCGTACCGCGCGTGTCTTCAAAACCCAGTTTTTTGCCTGCGTAAGAAAATGCCTGGCAAGGAAAACCACCCGATAAAATATCAACCTGATCTTTATAAGGGGTGAAATCCAACTTGGATACATCGCCTTCTATTACATTCCACTCTGGGCGGTTGTGGCGCAGAGTGTTGCAGGCGTGTTTATCAAATTCATTGAGCAATACCGATTTAAAGCCTGCTTTCTCCATGCCCAATGCCAGCCCACCTGCGCCAGCAAAAAGCTCGATTAGGCGATAGTCGCGCAGGGGTTGGGTTTGCATTTCCTTGTCCCACTTGCTGTTAAAGAGCAGCTGAGCCTGTTCGAACTGCTCCAGCTGCGAGCGGTGGTAAACGCGGTAGTTGTTGTCAGGATGGCGCTGAGGTGTCAGCGCGCCATTGTTATCCCAGCGGCGTAAAGTTTCTTTTGAAACGCTAAGAATATCAGCGACTTGCGCGATGGAATAATACTCGGGAGTCATAATCTGTACCAGCAAACCTTGGTCATGGTTATAACTGTATAAAGTTACAGTTGTCGCGTCAAGTTAAAGTTAGGGCGCAGGGTAGGCCAGCTCAAAATAGTGACGAAAGCGCGCAAGGTCGAGGATTTCAAAATTGGGCTGTTGATAATGGCTTTGAAAGACGGCTTCGATGGCCTGTGGTAAAGCGTTATAAAATTCGTGCAGCGCCAACTCACGTCCAGTGACCAGTGTATAAAAGCTGGCTCCATCAATAAGACGGATGCTGTCTTTGCGTGGGCATTTAATGCCCTTTTCCTTATCGGATGGCTCAAATGCAATATCTTGGCGTTTGGGCTTTTTGGGGATGATATTCACAAAATAAGCGGTGTAGCCTTTATATTGGCTGGTCTTAGGCTCAACCAAGCGCTCAAGCGAGTAATACTGTTCGGCCAATTTGCCGCCACTTACGGTATTAAATTTATTTTTTACTTCTGCAATGATTTTTCGTTCATGGCAAACCAAATCTACGACCTGACCCACTCCCATATCTTGCCAGCCAGCAACCGCCCCCAAAATTTTCTGATGCAAAGTGCCAATATGATTGGTCAGGGTTTTTTGGCATTGCCGCACCATTTCAGCATTTTTCCAAGCATCGTGGTCTACGCCCGATACCGCAGCATCAAACAAGGCGGCAAAGGGGTCGATTACGTTTTTATGAAAGTCCTGTTCGACTTCGGTTTTTTTGGCAATGCCAATATCCAGCACCTCTTTAACCAAGGCGAGAAACTGCTCGTCATTGATATAGCTTAGATAGGCCATAGCGGATCCTTTGACTGAGCCAGCTGGCTACTTGGTAGCCAGCGGTATGAGTGGATTACAACAAAGAAATATCGGCGATGCCGATAAACAAGCCTTGCAGCTGTTTGAGCAGGGCGAGGCGGTTATTGCGTACGGCTTCCTCTTCGGCCATGACCATGACGTTATCGAAAAAGGCATCAACGGCGGGGCGCAGGCTGGCAAGCGTGCTTAGGGCGGCTTGATAGTCGGCTTTGGCCAGAAGCGGGCTGATGTCTGTTTGTTTGGCGGCCAGCTGCTCGGCCAAGGTTTTTTCTTCGGCTTGTTGCAGTAAGTGGGTGTTCACTGCGGCTGTGATTTTGTCGCCGTCGTTTTTGGCCAGAATATTGCTGACGCGCTTGTTGGCAGCGGCCAAGGCGCTGGCTTCAGGCAGCTGGCTGAATAGATGCACGGCTTGCACGCGGCGGTTGATGTCCAGCGCGTTATTCAAGCCCAGTGCGCGCACCGCTTGGAACACAGTGGGGGCAATGTTTTCGTCTTGATACCAAGCGCTGAAGCGATCGAGCAGGTAGCTTAGTAGCAACTCTTTGGTGTTGGCCTGAGGTGCGGTTGGCCAGTTAGCGGCGATGGTCCAGTCGATCAGGGTGTCGAGGCTAATGTCGATGCGTTTTTCCACCAGAATACGCAGCACACCTAAAGCGGCACGGCGAAGGGCGAAGGGGTCGCGTGAGCCTGTGGGCAGCTGGTTGATGCCAAAGAGGCCAACTAGGCTGTCGAGGCGGTCGGCCAGCGCAATGATCGTGCCTGTCTGGGTGCTAGGCAGAGCGTCGCCTGAAAACGCTGGCATGTATTGCTCGACCATCGTAGCTGCGACTTCAGCGGGTTCGCCATCGTGTTCGGCGTAGTATTTGCCCGCCAAACCTTGCAGGTCGTCAAACTCACCCACCATATTGGTGACTAGGTCGTTTTTGCACAGGTGCGCAGCGCGCTGCACCAGCTCGACGTTCGCGCCCAGCAAAGTGGCAAATTGGCTTGCCAGGGCACTGATGCGGCGAGTTTTGTCGGCGATGCTGCCCAAACCATTTACCCAGACCACGTTTTCAAGCTTGCCAAAACGACTGGCCAAGGTTTGTTTGCGGTCGGTGTCCCAGAAGAAGGTGGCATCGGCCAAGCGTGGGCGAATCACTTTTTCGTTGCCCGCAATGACCTGTGCAGGGTCCTTGCTTTCGATATTGGCCACGGTGATAAAGTTGGGCAGCAGTTTGCCGTCTTTTTCGACGTGGAAGTATTTTTGGTGCTCTTTCATCGAGGACACCAAGGCCTCAGGAGGCACGCGCAAGAAGCCGGCATCAAAAGAGCCTGCCAAGGCCACGGGCCATTCGTTTAGGGCCGTCACTTCATTGAGCAGGTCGTCGCTAATAACGGCCACACCGCCAAGCTCGCTCCCTTTGCGTGCGACTTGGCTGCGAATCAGCTCGGCGCGCTCGTTGAAGCTGGCCAACACATAGGCGGCTTTGAGTGCGCCTTCATAGCTGGCAGGGCTGTCGATGGTAACGGCCGCAGGAGCATGAAAACGATGACCACGGCTTTGATTGCCAGCTTTAAGCCCCAGCACTTCACCTTGGACTACTTCTGTACCAAAGAGCATCACCAGCCACTTGGCCGGGCGCACAAACTCCACGCGCGAGGCGCCCCAGCGCATACGTTTGGCAATGGGTAGTTGGTCGAGGCTGGCCTGCACGAGGGCGGGCAGCAGTTCGGCGGTGGCCTTGCCTTTAATAGACAGTTGCGCCATCAGTTTACCTGCGTTTTTGCCGTCGGATTCTGGCGCAGTTTGTACCTGTGCCATAGGTACGCCTGCGCGCTGCGCAAAGGCGAGGGCGGCTTTGGTAGGAGCGCCACTGGCATCAAAGGCGACATTGGCGGGCGGACCGTACAGGGTTTCTTCTTTGTCGGCTTGTTTTTCTGCCAAGGCGGTTACGCGCACAGCCAGGCGGCGCGGTGCAGCAAAGCTTGTTACGCCGCTGTAGCTTAAGCCTGCGGCTTTTAGGCCTTCTTCGATGCCCTGAGTAAAGGCAGCAGACAGGGTTTTCAGGGCTTTGGGTGGCAGTTCTTCGGTACCCAGCTCCACAAGGAAATCACGAGTGCTCATTATTTGGTCTCCTGCTGGGCTTTTTCGGCTTGGTAACGGGCAAGAATATCGGTGCGATTGGCTTCTTCGGCCAGGGGGAAGCCTAGCTCGGCGCGACTATTGAAGTAGGCATGGGCGACGGCGCGCGCCAAAGTGCGCACGCGCAGAATGTAGCCTTGACGTTCGGTCACCGAAATCGCTCCGCGCGCGTCCAGCAGGTTAAAGCTGTGCGAAGCCTTGAGCACTTGCTCGTAGGCGGGCAAAGCGAGGTTGGCGGCAATCAAGCGCTGGCAGTCTTTTTCGTATTGGTTAAAGGCTTGAAAAAGAAAATCCACATCGGCGTATTCAAAGTTGTAGGTGGATTGCTCGACTTCGTTTTGGTGGAACACGTCTCCGTAAGTCACAGGCTTACCATCTGGGCCGTAGGTCCAAACGAGGTCATAGACGGAGTTCACTTCTTGTAAGTACATGGCGATACGTTCGATGCCGTAGGTAATTTCCCCCGTAACAGGAAAACACTCTAAACCGCCGACCTGCTGGAAATAGGTGAACTGAGTCACTTCCATGCCGTTTAGCCACACTTCCCAACCCAGTCCCCATGCGCCCAGCGTGGGGGACTCCCAGTTGTCTTCGACAAAGCGAATGTCGTGGGTGAGGGTGTCGATGCCCAGCACGCGCAAAGATTCCAAGTATTTTTCTTGGATATCCAAGGGGTTGGGTTTCATCACCACTTGAAATTGATAGTAGTGCTGCAAGCGGTTGGGGTTTTCACCATAACGGCCATCTTTAGGGCGACGACTGGGCTGCACATAGGCCGAGTTCCAGTTTTCAGGGCCAATGGCGCGCAAGAAGGTTGCGGTGTGAAATGTCCCAGCGCCCACTTCCATGTCGTAGGGTTGGTTAATCACGCAGCCTTGCTGCGACCAGAATTCTTGCAGGGTAGCAATCAAGCCCTGAAAGGTTTTGACGTTATGACGGGGTGTGCTCACGGGAAGTCCTTAATTACGCGAAGATGCGGCAAAAATAGGGGGCAAAATAGGGGCGAAGTATAGCAGGCTTTTAAAAGCGACTGGAATGTAGAAAAGCGCGGTCTATGCTTCAACTTCCACTGAAAAGCTTGCTTTCTTAGAGGCGTATAACTATATAGTTATAAGGAATTAAATCACTGCTTAAATTAGGAGGCAGTTATGGCTCGCATAGTGATACTCGGCGCAGGTACAGGCGGCATGGCAGGGGCTTACGATATTCGTGAGACGCTAAGCAGCCAACATCAGGTAACGGTCATAAACGAACGAGAAGACTTTCAGTTTGTGCCTTCTAACCCGTGGATTGCGGTGGGCTGGCGCACTCGCCCCGACACCAGTTTTCCGATCCGCCCGCATTTGGAAAAAAAGAACATAGAGTTTATTCATGGTCGCGTTACCAAGCTCGATCCCAAAGCCAATACCCTGCACTTAGAAAACGGCAGCACCGAGCATTACGATTACTTGGTGATAGCCACAGGGCCTAAGCTGAATTTTGCCGCCGTAGAAGGCGCAGGACCACACGGAGGTTTTACGCATTCGATCTGTACTTTGGATCACGCCGAAACCTGTTACGAAGATGTGAAAAAACTCGTAGATGAACCAGGCTCTGTGATTGTCGGCGCTATGCCGGGTGCATCCTGCTATGGCCCTGCCTACGAATATGCCTTTATTTTGGATAAAGAGCTGCGCAACAAAAAAGTGCGCGACCGCGTGCCGATGATTTATGTCACCCCAGAGCCTTATATTGGCCACTTGGGTTTAGGCGGCGTGGGCGATTCTAAATCCATGATGGAAAGCGAGCTGCGCAACCGCCATGTGAAATGGATTACCAATGCCAAAGTCACCAAAGTAGAAGCAGGAAAAATGTACGTTGATGAGATGAACGAAGACGGCAGTGTGAAAAAACAACACGAACTGCCGTTTAAACATTCGATGATGCTGCCTGCTTTTGTTGGTGTGGATGCGGTCACGGGTGTCGAGGGCTTGGTAAATCCCAAAGGCTTTATTTTGGTGGATCAGCATCAGCGCAACCCCACATATAAAAACATTTTCTCTGCGGGCGTCAGCATTGCCATTCCGCCTTATGAAGATACGCCTGTGCCTGTGGGCATGCCGAAAACGGGCTATATGATCGAGTCGATGATGGCGGCCATTGCTAAAAACCTTGCGGCAGAATTAGACGGCAAAGGCGAGCCCAATGCGCGCGGCAGTTGGAGTGCGGTGTGCCTGGCCGACATGGGGGATACGGGCGCGGCCTTTGTCGCTATTCCGCAAATTCCGCCGCGCAACGTCACTTGGTTTAAACAAGGAAAATGGGTACACGTCGCTAAAATTGCTTTTGAAAAATATTTCATTCACAAAATGAAATCGGGTTCGAGTGAGCCGATTTTTGAAAAATATATTATGAAAACTTTGGGTATCGAGCGCTTAAAAGACTAAGGTAAATACAAGCAAACAAAGGCTCCAGCGTTTTGGGTAAGATTTCCCAATTCGATGTGGCCTTTTTTATTGCCTTGCTGGTGGTGCTCTGCAATTAAACGTACAAAATGCAAGCCAAGCCCCGAGCCTTCTGCTTTTGTCGTGGCTTTTTCACCCTTTAAAATACTTTCAGGAAAGCCGTGGCCGTTATCTTCAATCTTTAGCATTAAACCGTCCTGATCTTGAGCGGTTAAAACTATTTTTGTTGAGCCTGCTTGTGCGCTGTTGGTGATTAAAGTAACCAAAGCCAGCATCACTAAATTATCGTTATAAAAACCCTGAGAATCGGCGGCGATATGATTTTCAATGTTTAAATTAGGAAATTGAATTTGCGTGACCTCGATGGCTCCATTGGCAGTGTCCAACGGCCAAGCGTCGTCGCTAATAAGGTTTTGTTTTTGCTCCATGCGAAATAAAGATACCATCTTCATGGTGTCGTTTTTTAGGCGAAGAGTGCGCTGTAATATTGGAAAAATATGTACATGATATTGACTGGGAATTTGGCTGAGTGCCTCATGCTCGTAATCCAATAAAGATTGCAGTTGATTTTTTAAGTCGTGCACCACAGTGCCAACCAGTTCAGCAAAGTTCATTAAGATAACCCCGCTGCTTTCCAGTGTTTATGAAAAGATTCTTTTAATCGGGTGTAGCGCTCGTAGCGATCATCGGCTTCACCAATAAAGCCAATTCTTTTGAAATAAACATGGCAATCTTTGAGCCCAGAGATGGCGCTTTTATTCAGCTCAAATTGGCTGATTTTAGCTTGAATGGCATTCATCAAGACGCTGGTGCTGGCGTTTTGGTCGGCGGCCGCTTCATCAAATAAAATAATGGCTTTGAGATAATCTTTCTTTGAATAATGATCTATACCCTGAGCATTAAGCGAAGCGTTATGATCACGCACTTGGCTGCGGCTGATGTTATTTTCAATTTCTTCAATGCGGGCGGTGAGTTTTTTATCTAAACCTTTTTGTTTTACTTTATTAATAATACCTTGGGCTTTAACGTGCTGGCCTGTTTCTAAATAGTTTTCGGCTAGGCTCAGCTCGCGCTCGCTGTCGGGAGTTTTTATTTTTTCTAAATAAGAGGCGGCAAGGCTAGTCGAGGCCTTGGCTTTTTCTTCGTCATTCAGTGCCAGATGTGTTTTGCTTTCTAATATGCAGGTGTCAAACATGATGTCATGCTGATCGGCGTAATCTTCACGCAGCTCATCAAAAACACGGAAAGATTTATCTGCCAGAAGGCGCAGCTCTTTGTTATTGGTATCGCTACGACCTGCCAAAATATTACGCACAGTTTGCGCAAATTTAAGGTAGGTAGATGTATTTTTATAGCAAGAATAACGCCCTAAGCGCACCGCTTGCTCGAAGGCCTGTTCGGCGGTTTTAAAGTCGCCGTTGTCGAAAGCCACGCGCCCCAGCTCCATTTGTCGCAGCACCGCTTTAGGCGATATTTCAACGGCTTTTTCTAGGCTTTTTTGTGCTTCCAGTGGCTTGCCCGTGCTTAATAAAATGGTGGCTTTCCAGTCGTAACATTGCACATAAAGCGGGTGCTGCAACAGGCATTGATCGATCAGGGCGAGGGCTGCGCGCGAGTCATCTAAAAAGTGCATGCAAATGGCTTGGCCTAAGCGCGCCCAAGCCACAGAGCGCTGCTCAACCAGCACCGTATAAACGGCCTGCGCACTGACATAATCTTTTTTGCGCAGGTAGAGTTTTCCTAAAATACGTGTAAGCGGCATGATGAGTTTGGGCTTTTCAGCCAGTAGCGCATGCGCCAATTCAATTGCGCGATTTAAATTACCCGCATCCATAGCCGCATCGATTTCGGATAATTCATTTTTAATTAAGAAAATACGTTGCATACGATCGCGCAGCATACTGAGCGTATAAGGTTTGGTGATGTAATTGTCTGGCTCGTATTCCAGTGCGCCCATCACCATATCCATAGCATTTTCGCCCGTCACCATAATAAAAAGCGATGAGGATTTTAAGCGATTGGTGTAGCGTGCCTCTTCTAAAACCTGTTGGCCATCTTTGCCTTTATCGAGGTTGTAGTCCGACAGAATAATATCGTAATGGCGCTCGTTAATCATTTGCGAGGCTTCTCTACCGCTGCTGGCGGTATCGATGCTGCTGGCACCGAGTAAAGTCATCATCTTTTTCATTGAGCTGCGCGCTTCGACCAGATCGTCCAAGATTAGAATGCGTTTATTTTTTAGTATTTGGTCAAGGCTGAGCATGGCTGCGCATCTAAAGAGAAAGGAGCTAGGAGTGTAGCATATTGGCGCAAGGCGGCTTGGCTAGGTACACTTCGGCCTAGGTTACAATTAGGACAAAAACGATGGGTTATCTTTATATCGGTTTAATCAAATTAATCAGCTTATTGCCCTTTACCCAAGCGCAGCGTTTAGGGGGCTGGGTTGGCTATAAGCTCGCCAAACACGCTAGAGGTATGCGTAAAGTGGCGCAAATCAACGTGGCTTTGTGCTACCCAGGGCGAAGTGCCGCCGAACAAGCCAAGCTGGCGGAGCAATCCATCATCGAAACCGCCAAGTCGGGCATTGAGATGGGCGTCATGTGGGGAGCTGGGCCTGAAAAAGGCCGCAATCTGGTGCGCAAAGTACATAACCTTGAAGCCTTGACCGATGCCCTAGAGGCGGGTAAGGGTGTGCTGCTCAGTGCGCCGCATTTGGGTAACTGGGAAGTGATGAACCACGTTGCCACTATGTATGCCACGGTCACGGCCATGTATAAGCCTGCGAAAAACAAAATACTGGATAAGTGGATGCGCGATAGTCGCCAAAAAACCGGAGGATTGTTAGTTCCCGCCAATCGTGATGGTATCGCTCAGATGTTTGCGGCGCTGGAAAAGGGTCAGCTTGCGGGCATTTTGCCCGATCAAGAGCCCAAAGAGCGCAGCGGTGTCATTGCGCCATTTATGGGGGTGGATGCCCTTACCGCGAAATTGCCGCATGAATTGCTGCTAAAAACGGGCGCGCGCGCCGTCTTTGGTTTCGCCAAGCGCTTGCCCGATGCGCAGGGTTTTGATGTGTATTTTGTGGCAGGTGATGAGGATATTTACAGTCAAGACGTGCAGGTATCGGCGGCTTCGATGAACCGCACCATCGCTAAACTGATTGAACTCGCTCCCGAGCAATATCAATGGACTTACAAGCGTTTTCGCCGAGGCCCAATGGGCAATCCCTACCGCAAAGCCGCTCAATAGCGGCTAGGAAACGCTCAGCCGCGCCAAAAGCTGGGTGAAAACAGCACCAAAAGGGTGAAGATCTCCAAACGCCCAAGCAGCATGGTTAAGCCAAGAAGCCATTTGGCAAAATCGGTGATGCCAGCAAAGTTGGATGAGACTGCACCCATTCCTACGCCTGTATTATTCAGGCAAAAGCCCGTAGCAGAAATGGCACTGATAGGATCCAAACCCGTGGTCATCAGTACCAAAGAAATCACTATAGTGGTCAGGCCGTATACGGCTAAAAACCCCCACACAGAGCTTAAAACCCGCTCGCTAATCACTTGCTTGCCCAGTTTTACTTGCAGAATGGCATTGGGATAAATTAGGCGGCGAATCTCATGGGAAGCTTGAGCAAAAAGCAGCTGTGTACGAATCACCTTGATGCCCCCTGTGGTCGAGCCTGCACAGCCACCCATATAGGCCACAACAAAAAGTAAAATGGGAACAAACATCGGCCAAATCGAGAAATCGGCAATGCCAAAGCCCGTAGAGGTGACTATGCTGACCAGCTCAAAAATGCCGTAACGCACCGCACCCCCAAACGAATAAGTATTGGTCAGCCATAGGGTGAGCACGATGATGCCGCCTACCCAGGCTAAGGCGCGCAGGAAAAAAATTAGCTCGCCATTATTGCGGTAGTGCGACAGCGAGCGGTTACGCCACGCATAAAAATGCAAAGCAAAATTAAACGACGCCAGCAGCATAAACACGATGCAAATGAGTTCAATTATTTGGCTATCAAAATAGCCAAATGACGCATCGTGCGTCGAAAACCCGCCTGTTGCCACGGTAGCAAAGCTGTGGGTTATGGCATCGAAGGTATCCATCCCTGCCAGCCAAAATGCCAAGGCGCAGGCAAAGGTTAAAAACAAATAAACGTACCACAAGGACTTTGCCGTTTCGGCAATGCGTGGTGTGAGCTTACTGTCTTTCATCGGCCCCGGTACTTCGGCCTT
>JBDKHD010000039.1:0-8076 GCA_039797885.1 Pseudomonadota bacterium | reverse complement strand
CAGACGCCAAATGACGCGAAACAGCATGACCACCAACAGCAGCACGCCCGCGCTCTTATGCAAGAAGGGGGCTTTGTGATACCAAGTGTCGTAATAGCCTAAATCGACCATCCACACACCAACCACAAACATAGTGATTACGGCAATAGCCACCAGCCAGTGGATGCTGATGCTGATTAAGCCGTAGGTTGAAGATGAATTTTGCCAGTGCATAGCTACTCCTTAAGAGATACAGGCTTCCAAGATAGTAGTAAAAAACATTAAATAAATAGGATTATTTAGGCTAAAACTTTCGGTTTTTTAGATGCATTTTGATAAGAGACAAAAAAAGCGGCCGCAACCGCTTTTTTTTTAGGTAAGGCGTTTAGATAACGCCTTGCGCCAGCATGGCTTCCGCCACTTTGACGAAGCCTGCGATGTTCGCACCTTGAACGTAGTTCACTGAGCCATCGGGCTGGGTGCCGTATTGCAAGCAAGAGCGATGAATGCCTTGCATGATTTCCAGCAAGCGCGCATCCACTTCTTCAGAAGTCCAAGACATACGCATGGCGTTTTGGCTCATTTCTAAGCCAGAAGTGGCCACGCCACCGGCGTTGGACGCTTTGCCTGGGGCATAACGTACTTTGTTGGCATCAAAAACGTTTACCGCCTCGGCGGTGCAGGGCATGTTCGCGCCTTCGGCAACGAATTGCAGACCATTTTTCACTAGCAGCTTGGCATCGGCTTCGCCTAGCTCATTTTGGGTGGCGCAAGGCAGTGCCACGTCCGCACGAATACCCCAAGGCGTTTGACCTACCAAAAATTTCGCGCCCACTTGCTCGGCATATTCAGAAACACGGCCGTACTGTTCGTTTTTGATTTTCATCAACAGCGCCAGTTTTTCAGGAGTGAAGCCGTCTTCGTCGTACACAGTACCTGCGGAGTCCGACACGCTCACCACATGGCCACCCAGCTCCATGGCTTTTTCAACAGCGTATTGCGCCACGTTGCCAGAGCCAGATACCACAACGCGCATGCCTTCCATAGAAAGGCCAGCATGACGCAGCATTTCGTTGGCGAAATACACACAACCATAGCCTGTAGCTTCAGGGCGAATCAAAGAGCCGCCGTAGCTCAGGCCTTTACCTGTGAAGACGCAATCAGAGCGGTTGGTGAGCTTGCGCATCATGCCCGCCATAAAGCCGATTTCACGACCGCCAACACCGATATCGCCTGCGGGCACGTCTGTGTCTGAGCCAACATGGCGGAACAATTCTGAAACGAAGGCTTGGCAGAAACGCATGATTTCGCCACGGCTTTTGCCTTTAGGATCGAAATCCGAGCCGCCTTTACCGCCGCCCATTGGCAAAGTGGTCAGCGAGTTTTTGAAGGTTTGCTCAAAAGCGAGGAATTTTAAAACAGAAAGGTTAACCGAAGGATGGAAACGCAGGCCGCCTTTATAAGGGCCAATGGCTGAGTTGTGCTGGATGCGGAAGCCGCGATTCACCTGCACGTCGCCGTTGTCGTCCACCCAGGACACGCGAAACTGAATAATGCGCTCTGCTTCAACCAGACGATCCAACAGGCTGTGCTCCGCGTAGCGAGGGTTCTTGGCGATGAAAGGCCAAAGGCTTTCAATCACTTCCGTAACGGCCTGAAGAAATTCTGGCTGTCCAGGATTACGCTGGGCAACATTGTGTAAAAAATCGTGAGCTGACTGGTAACGCATAATGGTATTCCACTGAAAAACGAGATCAAAAAAACGGCATCAGAATCGATGCCAGCAAAGCTTTTTCAAGGCGCGCTTTATATGCCCCATTTTTGGGCACAAAGGGCCACATTATGGCGCGTTTTTTTTCGTTGTCACGATTTTTCTAAAAGATTTCTATAGGCTAAATAGGTAGATAATGCACCTATTTAGCCGCTGTTTTTAGCTAGCCTTGCGCTAGCCAAGCATTGAGGGCTTTGATGTCGGCGTCGTTGAGCGTGCCCGCAAAGAACTTCAAATTTAACAGGTTCAGAATGTAGTCATAACGAGCATTGGCGTAGTCGCGCTGTGCACCATAAAGGGTCTTTTGCGCATTCAATACCTCGACGATATTGCGCGTACCCACTTTATAGCCCGTCTCTGTGGCCTCCAAAGCACTTTGTGCCGATACAATGGATTGCTCACGCGCCTTTACATTCTGCACATCGGTTTGCACCTGACGGTATAAGCTCCGCACGTTCTGTTTCACATCGCGGCGTTGCTTTTCAGTTTGTAATTCCGCAGCAGCGTAATTCTGTGCCGCTTGCTTGCTTTTACCGTACAAAGAGCCACCTGCCAACAAAGGCATAGAGACTTGCACACCGACAACAGTCGTTTGTGCAGGAACAGTATCACCCATAGTGAACTGGTATTGCTCGCCATCGGTATAGTTGGCAAAGAGCTGTACGGTTGGCATGTGATTAGAGCGCGCGGCATTACGCTGCAAGCGTTGCGCATCCAAGCCCGCTTCGGCCATCAAAACGCCAACGTATTTGTCCATGCCCGATTGCACCCAGTCTTCGACTTTAGCGGGCGCAGGCATTTCCATCGCTACTTTGGGTTGCAATGGCGATACCGTATCAAAACGCTGACCCGTTAGCTGCTCTAGCGCTTCGTAGCTGATATCCAAGGCGGCTTCGCGACCCAATAAGTTTACCGAGGTCAGATCATAAATGGCCTGGGCTTCGTGCACATCGGTGATGGCAATCAAGCCCACATCAAAGCGTTGCTTGGTTTGTTCCAGTGCTCGCTTTACGGCTTTTTCTTCGGCCAGTGCGGTAGAAAGATTGTCCTGTGCACGCAGCACGGCAAAATAAGCTTGTGCGGTACGCAAAACCAACTGCTGCTGAGCCATATGCAGCTTCAGTTCGGCACTGTCATTGCCTGCGGATGCGGCACGGTAGTTATACCAGCTGTTGAGATTAAAAAGGGTTTGCGAAGCTTGCAACTGCAAGGTTTTCGTATCGTACTTTGTGTCCACTTTACCCATGGGTGCAGGGGCATCGATAGTCATATCGAATTCACTGTAGTTGTAGCTGACACTGGCCTGCGGTAAGAGTGCGCCGCGCGCCATAGTGAGATTGTAGCCGTCCGCTTCACGCGTGGCGGTAGCAGCCGCGATTTCGGTATCGTTCGCAAGTGCTTGTTGATAAATAGTGGCAAGGTCTGCGGCATGAGCAGAGCCTGCTGCTAACAGCGCCATGGTTAACGAAAGCAGTTTTTTCATAATGTGCCTATAACAGACTGATTAAAAAGTGACTGGGATTCTAACAGAAAAAAACCCTTGGACTACACCATGATTGTTCTAGTAACAGCAACACAGCATGTTGTGCAACTTATCATTAATTACTGAGTAGTTATATAGACTAATAGCTTCTTTATAAGACACGCAAAAACTATTGCAATATGCGCCGTAACCATGAAAACTGCGCCCTACGACTAAGGATTGGAGTTATGGAGTGCTCTCTTTGGATGCAGGCGACCCCTTAAAAATTATTCAAATCACCGACACACATCTTAATCGCTCGGTGGATGAACGCCTGCTTGGCATGCAAACCTTAGCCAGCTTATCGGCAGTGCTCGACCTCATTCGCACGCAACATCCCAAGTACGATTTGATGCTGGCCACAGGTGATCTCTCGCAAGATCACAGCCGTGAATCCTACCAGCATTTGCAGGCCTTGCTGGAACCACTACAGCGTCCGCATTTCTGGCTGGCAGGCAACCACGACGACCTGGAGCTGATAAAAGAAATTGGGCAAGGTTCGGCACAAAAGGTGGTACGCACAGCGCATTGGCAAATTCTGCTGCTCAACTCGCAGGTGATTGGCTCTGTGCATGGGCGCTTAGCCGCTACGGAATTGGAATTTTTACACGCACAGCTGCAACAACACCCTAATCTGCATACTTTAGTGTGCCTGCATCATCATCCTGTTCCCATGCACAGCCGCTGGCTGGACAACATTGGCCTTAAAAACGCCGACGAACTCTTTGCCGTGCTGGGCCGCCATCAGAACGTGCGCGCCTTGCTTTGTGGCCATGTGCATCAAGAGTCGGAAAATTTGCATCAGGGTTTGCGCGTGTTTTCGACGCCCTCTACCTGCATTCAATTTTTACCCCTCTCCCACGACTTTGGTGTTGACCAGCAAGCTCCAGGCTACCGCTGGCTGCACTTGTATGCCGATGGCCGTATCGACACCGCCGTTGAGCGCGTACAAGGCTTCGAGCTCACCATAGACCACAATTCCAAGGGCTACTAAGTGCTGGGCGTCTTGTATTTACACGGTTTCTTAAGCTCGCCCGCCTCACAAAAAGCGCAAGAATTACGTCACTATGCCACCGCGCACGCGCAGATTGCCGAGCTGGTCATTCCTGCTTTGCCTTTTGCCCCCAAAGACGCCATTGCCCTTGCCGAACAAAGCTTACTGTCGTTGCAGCAGCGCCACCCGCGCGTCCTTATCATTGGCAGCTCGCTGGGTGGGTTTTACGCCACCCATCTGGCTCAAGAACACGCAGTCAAGGCGGCGCTCATCAACCCCGCTGTGCGTCCTTATGAGCTTTTTGCCACTCGCTTAGGCCTGCATAAAAGCTTTTACAGCGAGGAAACGCACGAGCTAAACGCCGCGCACCTTGCCCAGCTTCAAGCCCTCGACAGCGATACTCTTACTAAGCCTGAGCGTTTGTTTTTACTGTTGCAAACAGGCGATGAAACCTTAGACTACCGCCACGCCGCCGCCCGTTACCTTGCCTGCCCCAGTTGGCTGGAAGCAGGCGGCAATCACAGCTTTACCCATTTTATCGCTCGGATGCCGATGTTATTGGCCTGGGCGCTGCGCAACGACTAAAGACCTAAAAACATGAGCAAAGAATATACCGCCTCCTCGATCGAAGTTTTAAGTGGCCTAGACCCTGTGCGCAAGCGCCCAGGCATGTACACCGACACCACGCGCCCCAACCATCTGGCGCAAGAAGTGATAGACAACTCGGTCGACGAAGCTTTGGCAGACCATGCCACGCGCATTGATGTCACCTTGCACGAAGACGGCTCAATGACAGTGCTGGACGACGGTCGCGGCATGCCCACCGACATTCACCCGCTGCATGGTGTCTCAGGCGTGGAGCTGATTTTGAGCCAGCTGCACGCAGGCGGTAAGTTCAACCACGACAACTACCAGTTTTCAGGCGGCTTACACGGCGTCGGCGTATCAGTGGTGAATGCGCTGTCGCAAGTGCTGGAAGTCACCATTTGGCGCGACGGCCAAGTGCAACGCATCGGCTTTAAAGACGGCTACAAAGCCAGCGAACTGACCGTTATCGACAGCTGCGCCAAGAAAAAAACGGGAACCAGCGTCCGCTTTCTGCCCGACCCTAAGTATTTTGACAGCCCCAAGTTTTCCATCCCGCGCCTAAAGCACAACCTGCGTGCCAAAGCAGTGCTTTGCCCAGGGCTGCGCATTACCTTTACTGCGCCCAATGCCGAAGACAGCGCGCAGTGGTATTACGAAGACGGCCTACAAGACTATTTAAAAATCGCCACCACTGGCTTTACCGTCCTGCCTGCCGAGCCTTTTGTCGGCAGCATGCTCACTAAACGCGAAGGCGTAGACTGGGCTGTGCAATGGCTACCCGAGGGTGGCGAGCTGTTGCAAGAAAGCTACGTCAACCTGATCCCCACCATTCAAGGTGGTACTCATGTCAACGGCTTTCGCTCAGGTTTGTTGGATGCTCTGCGCGAGTTTTGCGAGTTTCGCAATTTGCTGCCGCGCGGCATCAAACTCACCCCTGAAGACTTATGGGAGCGCTGCGCCTATGTGCTCTCGGCCAAGCTTGCTGAACCGCAATTTGCAGGGCAAACCAAAGAACGCCTGTCGTCGCGCGAAGCCTCCAGCTACATCGCAAGCGTAGTCAAAGACGCCTTTGCCCTATGGCTAAATGACAACACCATCGAAGCCGAAGCCATCGCAGAAATGGCCATCAGCAGCGCGCAAACCCGCTTGCGTAAAGCCAAAACCGTGGCGCGCAAGAAAATCACCCAAGGCCCTGCCTTGCCTGGCAAGCTTGCCGATTGCAGCGGCCAAGACAGCGAGCGCGGCGAATTATTTCTGGTGGAAGGAGATTCCGCAGGCGGCAGTGCCAAACAAGCGCGCGAGCGCGAGTTCCAAGCCATCCTGCCCTTGCGCGGCAAAATCCTAAACACCTGGGAAATCGAATCTGGGCAGATTTTGGCTTCACAAGAAGTGCACGATATCGCCGTGGCTTTAGGCATAGACCCCGCCTCAGACGACCTCAGCGGCCTGCGCTACGGCAAGGTTTGCATCCTCGCCGATGCCGACTCCGACGGCCTGCACATTGCCACCCTGCTTTGTGCACTGTTCGTGCGCCATTTCCCCAAGCTGGTACAAGAAGGCCATGTCTATGTCGCCATGCCACCTTTGTACCGCATCGACCTCGGCAAAGAGGTGTACTACGCCCTCGATGAAGCCGAAAAAGACAGCATTTTAGAGCGTTTGGCTGCCGAGAAAAAACGCGGCAAGCCCAACGTGCAGCGCTTTAAAGGATTGGGTGAAATGAATCCCCCGCAGCTGCGCGAAACCACCATGGCGCCCGACACGCGTCGTTTAGTTCAGCTGACACTGGATGACCAAGCAGGCACACACGAAATGATGGATATGCTCCTTGCCAAAAAACGCGCCAGCGACCGCAAGGCGTGGCTGGAAACCTACGGCAACCAAGCAGATCTCGCACTCTAGGCTAGACTTCAGGCACTTCATTATTGTGCCTGAACCATGCTTTTGCGTTTATTGCTGAGTTTTATCCTTTGTGGCTGTCTTTGTGCCCCTGTGCAAGCGCAGGGGCTGCGCATTTTGCTGCTACTGTCGTACGAGCCTCTATACCCCACCGCCACCCCTCTCATCCAATACACCCAGCAAGCGCTGCGCACTGAGTTTGCCGAACCCGTTGAACTGAGCGTGGAATACATGGCCGCCGACCTAGGCGCTAGCCCTGCGTACCTGCAAACCTATGCGCAACTGCTGGCGGAAAAACAGCGGAGCAGCCCCTACAACGCCGTCATCGCCGCAGGAGATATGGCTCTGGCTTTTGCCGTACAGCATCAGCACGATTTATTTGCACAAATTCCCGTCATCTTTATTAATGCGCGCGATCAGCACGCCACACAAAATCTGGCCGAACAAGGTGCAATCAGTGGCGTAATGAATATCCCACCTGTGTATGAGCTCTTGGATTTATTGCATCACCTCTACCCCAAAGCCACCGAGCTGCACTTGATCGACGACGGCCTGCCCCATCGCCGTGCACTTTACGATCTGGTAGTGCGCGCCAGCGAGGCGCGCCACTTTACGCCCACCACCCACTCGTTAACTCAGCGGACTTGGCAAGAACTGGGGGCAGAGCTTGCCCAGCTACACCACCAGCCCATCATTCTTATTTCGGCTTTCGGTGATCGTGAACACAAGCGCCTGCTAAGCGTCGATGGCAATGCCTACCTCAATCAACATACGGCCAGCCCAATCTGGCATTTATGGACAGCAGGAATAGGCCAAGGCTTGGCAGGCGGCGTGGTTTCCGACCTGCAAAAAAGCACCGATATAGCTGTGCACATGCTGCATGAAAAACTCAAAAACCCTCAGGCTGCGAATGAAATTAATTGGCAGCCGCCCCTAGTCACACTGATCGACGAAAAAGAAATGCAGCGCTTTGGCTTTGGCCGCAAGGACTTCCCCGAAGGTATCACCTACCTGAATGCCAAAATCAGTTTAATTCGTGATTACTCGGTCAATTTGCTGATTATCATTGCCGTTTTAATTGTATTTATTTTGTTTATGATTTGGTCTTTGCTGGAAATGCAAAGGCGCCAAAAAGCCGATGCCAAGCTCAAAGAGCGCACCGATCTGATTAAATCCCTATTAAACTCCATCCCAGATTTAATTTTTTATAAGAACACCTCAGGAAAATATTTATTTTCAAACAATCAGTTTAGTCATTTCGCCAGAAGAAACCCCACAGGCTTTACCGATCACGATATTTTTGACAAAAACCTAGCCGACTTT
>JBDKHD010000038.1:0-3283 GCA_039797885.1 Pseudomonadota bacterium | reverse complement strand
TAAGCCAACACTTGCGCCACCGCAACGTATAAACCCTCTGGGATTTCATCACCAATTTTAGCGTGGGTATACAGCGCGCGCGCCAAAGGCGGTGCTTGCATTTGCGGCACGTTATTTTCTTTGGCAATTTCACGAATTTTAAGAGCAACCTGATCCGTACCTTTGGCAACTAAAATAGGCGCACTCATCCCAGAGGAATCGTATTTAAGCGCCACCGAGTAGTGCGTAGGGTTGGTAATAACGACATCAGCGGTAGGCACTTCAGCCATCATGCGCCGCTGCGACATTTCCCGTTGTAACTGACGAATCTTACCTTTAACTTCGGGGCGACCTTCGCTTTCCTTAAATTCATCTTTGATTTCTTGCAAGCTCATCCGCAATTTCTTGGTATGGCTGTAAAGCTGCCAAGGCACATCGGCTAGCGCAATAAAAACAGTGGCTGCACATAAAAAAATGATGCTCCATAAAATAATATGAACAGCTTCAGCTATCGCAGGTTGAAAGGCTTTACGCTGAAGCAGAAGAGCATCGTTAAAGTAATATTTTAAAACCAGCCAAGAGGCTAAACCGACCACAAAAACTTTAGCGACAGACTTCACCAGCTCCACCACCGAGTTCATTGAAAACATGCGTTTTAAACCACTTAACGGATTCAAACGATCAAGCTTTGGCATAATGGACTTAGTTGAAAATAACCAACCTCCTAAAGAAATTGGCCCAAGAAATGCCGCAAAAAGCACCATCAGCAACCATGGAGCTAACGCCAGCGCAGCACTAAAAACTGAAGACTTTAAATGATCAAACATGGCCGCAGGATCAAACGCAGCCTCACGCTCTACACTGAAATTAAAATGCGCCATCTGACTAATATGTTCGACGCCCCAAGGGCCAAACCATAACAAGCCAATAGCTCCAGCCAGCAGCACTATCGTGGTATTTAGCTCTTTAGAGCGTGGTACTTGGCCTTCTTCACGCGCTTTATCCAACCTTCGCGATGTGGGTTCTTCAGTTTTTTCCTGGCCGTCATTTTCCTCTGCCATCAACGCATCTCCGTTAGTTTTTTAATAAACTCAAAGAGCGTATCCATATAGCCTTGAAAAATTTCCGCCACATCACTTAATGTAAAAGATAAAATAAATAAACCCACTATCATAGTAATGGGAAATCCTAAAGAAAAAATATTAAGCTGTGGCGCAGAGCGCGCCATCACCCCAAAAGCCAAGTTCACAATTAAAAGCGCAGTAAAAAAAGGAATGGCAATGACCACCGCCGCCGCAAACATCCAGCCACTCCAAGTAATAATCAGCCCCCACTGCGCAGCACTGAAACCATCAAAGCCTACAGGCAAAGTGCGAAAACTATCGACCAAAATTTCAATCATTACCAAGTGACCGTTGAGCGATAGAAATACCAAGCTCACTAAAAACAAAAGCCACTGACTGATCACCACCACCGACACGCCATTGCTTGGGTCAATGGTCGTGGCAATACCCAAGCCTGTTTGCATAGCGATAAGCTGGCCTGCGATCACAAAAACTTGCGTCAAAAGTTCGATAACAAAACCCAAGGCAATGCCGATTAAAAGCTGCTGAAAAATAATAATAAAGGAGCCTAAAGACAAGGCATCGACGGTTACGAAAGGCGGGAGAACAGGCACAATAACCAAGGTAATGGCCACTGCCAAAATCATTCGCACTCGCACAGGAACCATACGAGTGCCAAACAACGGCATGACTAAAAAAAGCCCAGATATGCGCGCAAAAGGATACAGATAGCGCGCAATCCAATGCGTCACATCCAGCGTAGAAATCTCGATCATTAGCCGACTATAAAGGGAATGTTGGTATAAAGATCACGGGTAAAATCCAGCACCGCATTCATCGCAAGAGGACCGACAACCAGCAGCGCCAACAGCGTTACCACCAAACGCGGCAGAAAACTTAAAGTCTGTTCGTTTATCTGTGTGGCCGCCTGAAAAGTACTGACGATCAGCCCGACAATTAAACTGGGAGTGATAATCAGCACCACGCTAAAGAGCACCAAATACATAGCTTGATTAAATAAATCCCCAATGGTTTGTGGCGTCATACATACCTCCTAAACGGTGCCAAAACTGCTGGCCAAGGTGCCGATAATCAAAGCCCAGCCATCGATTAACACAAACAACATGATTTTAAATGGCAAGGAAATAATAACAGGCGACAGCATCATCATACCCATAGCCATCAAAATACTGGCTATAACCAAATCAATAATCAAAAAAGGAATAAAAATTAAAAAACCAATTTGAAAAGCGGTTTTAAGTTCGCTGATAATAAAGGCAGGAATTAAAATATGTAATGGTGTGGCATCGGCACTGACAATATCCGCTCTACCACTTAAGCGTACAAACAAATTTAAATCGGTTTCGCGTGTTTGCGCTAGCATAAACTCTTTCAATGGTTCAGAAGCTTTTTCCAAAGCCACCATAGGTGCGATTTTCTCCTGCATATAAGGCTGTACGGCCGTTTCATTGATTTTTTGAAAAGCAGGCATCATCACAAAGAGCGTCAAAAACAACGACAATCCCAGCAAAATTTGATTGGATGGCGTTTGTTGCAAGCCAATGGCTTGGCGCAATATCGCCATAACTACCATGATGCGGGTAAAAGCGGTCATCATAATCAGCAGTGACGGCAGCACCGTCAGCATGGTCATAACCGCCAAAATTTGAATGGTTACCGTGTATTCGCCCCCAGTATTGGTGGCCTTGTATACGACGGCAGGTACACCTAAATACGAAGCCGAAGGATCGGCTGCCAGCGCCGACAAAGACAACATAAAACCTAACAACAGAAATATCAGGCGTTTCATGATTTCACCGCCTTTTTCAGTAAATCGGCAAAAGACATGGCTTGACTACTTTTTAACTCCAGCGGAGTTTTAAGCTCACTGAGCAGATTGATATTTTGTGCAGTCACGCCCAATAAAAATTGCGTATCCCCTACTTTTAGCACCACTATTTTTTCTTTTACGCCCAGAGAATGGCTAGCAATTACTTTTAAATCGGTATTGTTTTGCATCAATCCTGACGTCATTTTGGATTTATGCACCAACCAGGCTAAAAGAACGATAAGCCCTACCACCAAAAACAGAAAAAACAGTACACGACCACCATAGACAGCAGGTTCTAAAACCGCAGGTTTGTCCGAAGCCAACACCTGTGTAGAAAGAGTGGCTAAAAAAAGCCCGCTTATTTTTATTTTTTTAACGCAGGCGTTGAATACGTTCACTTTGGCTCACC
>JBDKHD010000037.1:0-3129 GCA_039797885.1 Pseudomonadota bacterium | reverse complement strand
ATTATTCCTCGTGCCAATCTTCCTAAAGGCATGACACTCACACCAGAGCAAGCCACGCAGCTATGTTATTCGGTATTCGATAAACTCATTGAACTGCATCAAGTGGATTATAAAAGCGCGGGCTTGGACGATTTAGGCAAAGGCGAAGGCTATGTAAAACGCCAAGTCGATGGCTGGTGCAAACGCTATCAAAATGTCGAAACTTGGAACGTACCCAGCTTTAAAAAAGTGATGCGCTGGCTCCAAGAAAACCAGCCAAAAGAAAGCCGCATCTGCATTATTCACAACGACTACCGTATGGATAATTTGGTATTAAATCCCGATAACCCACAAGAAATTATTGGTGTGCTGGATTGGGAAATGGCGACCCTTGGCGACCCGCTGATGGATTTGGGCGGCGCACTGGCCTATTGGGTTGAAGCCGGCGATGGCAAACTGATGCTGGGCATTCGCCGCCAGCCTAGCCACATTGCAGGCATGTTGACGCGTGAACAAATCGTCGATTATTACTGCAAGAAAATGAATTTGAATAAAAAAGACTGGCCGTTTTATCACGCCTTCGGCATGTTCCGTTTAGCGGTGATTGCTCAGCAAATTTATTATCGCTACCACCATAAACAAACCAACAACCCAGCCTTTAAAAATTTTTGGTTTTTTATTCATATACTGCACAGACGCTGCAAGAAAATTATTCGGGAGGCTAAGCGCTAGGAGCATGGCGCGTGGCGCTTTTTTTCGCGCCCAGCACCTAGCCCAAAGCGCCCTGCATTCATATGGCCAATATCCTATTAATCCGCCACGGCCAAGCAGGCTTTGGCAAATTAAATTACGACCAGCTTTCCGACTTAGGCTGGCAACAGGCCGAGCGACTTGGCAAAGCTTTAACTGCGCGCGGTTTTGAAGCAGGCTGGGTGTTTTATGGCAGTATGCGCCGCCATCAAGAAACTTTTTTAGGTGCAAAAAAACACTGGCAAAGCTTTGGCCCAGTAGCAGAACTTTCAGGCTTTAATGAATTTAATTCTGACGATGTTATTGCCTGTGCTTTTCCGCAGTTTAAACACAAAGCGGCGCTGGGCGCTTGGTTGCTCACACAAGAAGATAAACGCAAAGCCTTTCAAGAATTATTTGCTAAAGCCGTTGAACTCTGGATATCGGGTGAGCACGATAATAATTACCAAGAATCTTGGCCGCATTTTCAGCAGCGCGTACTGGCTGCCTTAAAACAAGCCACGCATGATGCACAAGGTAAAGACATCGCCATTTTTACTTCAGGCGGTCCGATTACTGTTATTGCCCAACACTGTCTTGGCTTAAATAATAGCCAAGCTTTTGAACTAAATTGGATGATGGTAAACGCAAGCCTAACCCAGTGTTTGTATTCAAAAAACAATTCAGAAAAAATTGGCCTCGCCAGCTTTAATGAGCAACAACATTTAAGGCAGGCTGGGCCACAATTTATGAGTTATAGGTAGCTGGCAAGCTAAGTGCGGACGGTTCGGATGCTTATTGAGACAACCCTCATTTGCCATGGATGGCAAATGGGAGTCTACATGGACGTATTCACGGCGTGTTGTCGAGATAAGTTCCGAACAGCAGCCCGTTAGCACTTAGCGCCATGCGACCAACAACGAGGAAAATAACAATGAATAATAATCTCTTCGTCTTAACTGGCAAAACCGCTTTAGTCACCGACGCGAGCCGTGGCATTGACGAGGCGACTGCCAAAAAGTAGCCGATGCCATAGTTGCCGAAGGTGGCGCGCCGAATCTTTGGCTTGCCATATTCTCGATACCGATCTAATCGCCTTCCAAAAACGGTCGACGTAAATATTCGCGGTTATTTTTTTATGAGCGCGCGGGCACGAAATTAATGAAAATGGCCTTGATGGTGGTTATTTACTGGTATAAAAAACGGGCTTGCGCCCGTTTTTTTGTGTGCTTAGTGCGAAATAAATTATTTACGCACGCCTTCAAAGGTCATAAAAATATCGACAGTTTTTAAGCCCATGTCTTTCGCCATTTTAATGTTGAAGTCTTCGGTGCTTAATGTGGTTGTGCCTTCAAAGCCTGCACGGTAGCCACCCCAAGGATCTTTACCTTCACCCAAAATATGGGTTTTGATAACGATGGGCTTGGTAATGCCATTGAGCGTGAAATTACCTGTTACATCTAAGGTTTTTTCGCCTGTTACTTTGACAGAAGTCGAAACAAACTTCGCCTGTGGGTATTTACTGGCATTGATAAAATCGGCACCGCGCAAATGCTTGTCACGCTCGGCGTGATTGGTATCCAAACTGGTGGTGTCGATGGTGACATCAATTTTGCTATCCGCAGGTTTTGCCGCGTCGTAGCTGAATGAGCCGTCGAATTTATTAAATGAGCCGTAAATAAAGCTGAAACCAATATGGCTCACTTTAAAATTCACGAACGCATGCTGGCCAGGAATATCAATTTTATAGTCGGCTGCTTGTGCGGAGCCTGCCAATAACGCCGAAGATAATGCCAGTGCGGTTAAGGTTTGTTTTAACATAACTTTCTCCAAGTTTTTAATAGGTGAAGTGCTTAGTACTGCGTTTTTAACTATCGTTCCTCTTTGCCAAACATGCGCACTAAAGTTGCATCTTTATCAAAGAAATGGTGTTTGAGTGCGGCAAGAGCATGGCCTATAACCACAGCCATCAAGCCCCAAGCCAAGTATTTATGCACCAGCCCTGCGATATCCGCCTGATCGGGCAAACCGCTAATTATGGCTGGCACAGAAAACCAGCCGAACACGTCTATGGGCTCGCCATCGGCGGTGGAAATTAAATAGCCTGCAATCAGGATGGCAAAAAGCAAGAAATACATAAGTAAATGCCCTGCTTTTGCCGCTAATTGCACCAGCTTGCTCTGAGTATTTATGGCTTTGGGCTGCACCGTGGTCAGACGCCAAATGACGCGAAACACCATAGCCGCCAACAGCAGCACGCCCGCGCTTTTATGCAAGAAGGGCGCTTTGTGATACCAAGTGTCGTAATAGCCTAAATCGACCATCCACACACCCACCACAAAGAGGGCAATCACAGTGAGAGCCACCAGCCAATGGATACTGATGCTGATTAAGCCGTAGGTTGAAGATGAATTTTGCCAG
>JBDKHD010000036.1:0-10112 GCA_039797885.1 Pseudomonadota bacterium | reverse complement strand
GGCGACATCCTGTGGAGCGTACTGCTTTAACTGGTCGATAAGCTGTGCCGCCTGTGTTAAAAAAGCGCACTCGCTGCTTTGGCTGCTCGGGCTTGGGCTGTCAAAATCCAAGGTCTTGGCGGGTGACAACAAGGTCAGCATAACGCCTCCTAATGTAAAAAACCCGCGCATGATACCGACAACCTTCGTACAAAATAAAGACTACCTAAGCCTGAGTCTGCCTAAGCCTTGGCAAGCGTTAAGCTCGGCAGTGCTCAACGGTGGCCTCACTCAGGCGCACGCGCTTTTGAACCTGCGCGTCGATGCCAACGCCTCTACCCCCTACCCTCCCGCCGCCCAAAGCCTGCTACAAAAAGTGCAAGAACTGACCTTGCCTGCAAACTGCATCGGCATGATGACCGCCGCCTCGATGGACTCCTTAGGCTATTGTCTTGCGCAAAAACAGGGGCTAAGCGTGGAAGTTTACTGCACCGCAGGCATTGCCAATTTGCGCAGGCCAGGCGATCGCGCCGATGAATGCCCGCAAATCGGCACGATTAATATCTGGTTGCTGATTCACCAAGCGCTGACCGATGCCGCACTCGTTGAAGCGCTGATGCAACTGACCGAAGCCAAAACCACCGCCATTCGTGATTTAGGGCTAATAAGCCCGCTGTCTTTACTGCCTGCAAGCGGCACTGGCACCGACAGCCATGCCGTGCTCTGCCCCATCGCACCCCAGCCTCTGGCCTACTGCGGCAAGCACACTGCCCTAGGTGAACTCATCGGTCGTGCTGCGCTCGATGCCTGCACCCAAAGCCTAACCAAGTGCCTACACTCGGTGGCTAAATAGGTTCAAGCGCAGCATGACTGACCTAACTGCCTTGCGCCTTGAGTATGATCTGCCAATGGCAAGCTTGTAGCTTTCTGTGATGGTAAGGCCGCTCACTGGAAGATGTTTGCTTACCATCCTTCCAAGCTAATAAATAGAACAACAGAGGCTTATTCATATGGCAAAAGATATTCAGGGAAAAGGTTTGGCCATCGCCAGCCGTTTTGCAGGCAGCCAGTTTGCAGAAAAACACGGCCTGCGCAAACCCGCCGAACGTTTCGCGTATTTGGCCACGAAAGCAGGCTTTCAAGTTGCGGGCAAATTTATGGCTAAAAAAGCCAAAAAACCGCACGCCGCCCCCGAACCCAGTGACGAAAGCCAAACCAAGCCCAAGGTCGTAAGCGACTCTTACGCCAAAGGCATTTTTGACCTAAGCCTGACCGAAGAACAACAAATGATCCAAGACTCGGTGCGCGCCTACGCCGCCGATGTCATCCGTGGTCTTGCCCACGACGCCGACGAAGCCAAAGCCCTACCTGAAAACTTTCTCGAAGACAGCATGGCCTTGGGTCTAAACCTTTTTGCCGTGCCTGAAAGCATGGGCGGCGCAGCGCAAGGCTACAGCCCCACCACCAGCGCCATCATTGCCGAAGAACTGGCGCGCGGCGATTTCACTTTAGCCACCGCCATTTTGGCTCCTGTCGCCGTCGCCAACGCCCTAGTGCGCTGGGGCACACAAGCCCAACAAGAGCGCTGGCTGCCCTTGTGGCTCGCCGAAAGCCCCGTACGCGCGGCCATCGCCGTACAAGAACAGCACCCGCTTTTTAACGCCAACCAGCTTGCCACCACCGCCAAACTCAAAGGCGACCGTTACGAGTTAAACGGCCAAAAAACCTTAGTGCCTCTGGGTGGCAAAGCTCAGCTCTATTTGGTAGCCGCCGAGTTTCATGGCAAATCCAAGCTCTTTATCGTCCCCGCTGACAGCGCAGGCGTAAGCTTTAAAGCCGAACCGGCTATGGGCTTGCGCGCCGCACAAACAGGCACTTTGACCTTGGATAAAGTGCAAGTGAGCAGCGACGCCCTACTAGGTGGTAAAGAGTTCGACTTCCACGAGTTTATCCAGCTCGGCCACCTGCACTGGTGCGCACTGGCCGTGGGTACTTGCCAAGCCGCCTTGGATTACTCCATCACCTACGCCAACGAACGTATCGCCTTTGGTGAACCCATCAGCCATCGTCAGTCTGTGGCCTTTATGATTTCCAATATGGCCATTGAACTCGATGCCATGCGCCTGATGCTGTGGCGTGCCGCTGCGCGCGCCGAAGCGGGCGCAGACTTCACCCGTGAAACCTATTTGACGCAACTGCTCTGCCAAGAAAAAGCCATGCAAATCGGCACCGATGCCGTACAAATCTTGGGCGGCCACGGCTTTACCAAAGAGCACCCAGCCGAACGCTGGTACCGTGACCTGCGCGTTCTTGCCTGCATCACCAGCGGCTTACACCTATAAGAAGAAGGAGAATCCTCATGTTGAATTTAGAAGTTCCAAAAAAACACCGCGCGCTGGTCAACCAAGCACACCAAGTTGCCGAAGGGGTTTTCCGCCCCATTTCACGCAAATACGACCGCGCGGAACACGCCTATCCCGTCGAACTGGATATGCTTGCCGCCATCATGGACGGCATGAACGACGGCACCATCGGTGAAGGTGCAGGCGCAGGCAAACTCAAGCGCGTCGAGAAAAAAGACGGTGAAATCGTCAACGGTACCAACATGGTCGCAGTACTGGGCTTGGCCGAGCTGTGCTGGGGCGACGTCGGTTTGTCCCTCACTCTGCCGCGCCAAGGCTTAGGCAACGCCGCCATTGCCGCCGTCGCCAACGACGAACAGCTGGAGCGTTTTGGTAAAAAATGGGCGGCGATGGCCATCACCGAACCCGACACAGGCTCCGACTCCGCCAACATCCGCACCACCGCTGTTAAAGATGGTGACCATTACATCCTCAACGGCGAAAAGATTTTCGTAACCTGTGGCGAACGCGCCGATGCCGTCGTAGTTTGGGCCAGCCTCGACCGCTCTATTGGCCGCGCCGCAATCAAATCTTTCGTGGTAGAGAAAGGCACGCCTGGCATGCAGCTGGTGCGCCTAGAGAAAAAACTCGGCATCAAAGCCTCAGACACCGCTGCCATTACCTTCACCAACTGCCGCGTTCCTGCCGCCAACCTGCTTGGCTCGCCTGAAATCAACGTTGAGCAAGGCTTTGCAGGCGTGATGCAAACCTTCGACAACACGCGCCCTGTGGTGGCCGCCATGGCCATTGGCGTGGGCAAGGCCGCGCTGGATCGCACTTGGGAAATCCTAGGCAAACACGGCATCAAGCCCAACTACAAGAAAAACTTCCACAGCCTGACGCAGCTGGAAGCGACCTTGCTGCGCTTTGAAGCCGACTGGGAAGCCGCACGCTTACTGACACTCAAAGCCGCGTGGATGGCCGACAACGGCCAGCCCAACTCCAAAGAAGCCTCGATGGCCAAAGCCAAAGCAGGCCGTACTGGCAATGCCATCACCTTAGGTTGCGTCGAGCTGCTGGGTTCTTTGGGGTACAGCGAAGATGAGCTTTTGGAAAAATGGGCGCGTGACTCGAAAATTCTGGATATTTTTGAAGGCACGCAACAAATTCAACAACTGATTATTGCCCGCCGCTTACTGGGCAAGAGCTCGGCTGAACTGCGCTAGGCTGTCATTTTCGGCAAAGTACTTTGCCAAATTAGCGTTTTGTGCCATCCTCGAGGCCGCGCCAATTTGGCTCCTAACTTAAAAAACAATAAATAGGGTTTTTAATTCATGAATCGCTCGCAAACCATTACCTTGGATGCAGCTCCTGCTGCAACGCCACAAAAAACTCAAAACGCCAAAGAAGTTAATTTCCTCAACGTGCTGCGTGGTGCAGGCAGTGTCTTGCCAAACCTAGGAACGGTACTAAAAGGCGTGATTGCGTTAGCGACCACCAAATCCGACAAATTCAACTCCATTGGCCTGCTTTTTGAAAAACACGCCGCCGCGCACCCCGAGCGCGTGGCCATTCGCCATTTAGAGCAACAAATTACCTACGGCGATTTAAACACCCAAGCCAACCGCATCGCTTATCAGCTGGCACAGTCTGGCATCAAAAGCGGTGATACCGTGGCCATTTTCCTTGAGAACCGCCCTGAAAGCATTATTGCCGTCATGGCCACGCTCAAACTGGGCGCGATTGCTGGCATGCTCAACACATCTCAGCGCGGTGAAGTACTGCAACACAGCTTTAACCTCGTCAAACCCAAGGCCATTATGCTGGGCGAGGAAATGATCGAAACGCTGGAAACCATCGAAGACCAGCTCAGTGCCGATTTGAAAAAACAGATTTACTACATCCAAGACAAAGGCGCAGTGCCCTGCCCCAACAAATACCAAGACTTGGCAAAAGTTATCGCCAAGCACCCCAGCACCAACCCCGAGACCACCGCCAAAGTGCAAATGCGCCAGCCCTGCTATTACATTTTCACTTCAGGCACGACGGGCTTACCCAAAGCCTCGGTGATGACGCACTATCGCTGGTTTAAATCCATGGCGGGCATGGGCTTGGCTTCCATGCGCATGACCAAAAACGACGTGCTCTACGTCAGCTTACCGCTCTACCACAACAACGCCCTAACGGTATCCTTGGCGGCGGTCATTGGTTCAGGTGCCAGCATCGCCATCGCGCGCAAATTCAGCGTCTCGCGTTTCTGGGATGACATTCGCCACTACAACGCCACCGGTTTTTGCTACATCGGCGAGCTGTGCCGCTACCTGCTTAACAACGCACCATCAGCCACAGACCAAGAACACAAAGTGCGCGTTATCATTGGTAACGGCCTGCGCTCTGACATTTGGATGGAGTTTAAAAACCGCTTCAATATCGCTCACATCAACGAATTTTACGGCGCCAGCGAATGCAACCTCGTGTTCACCAACGCCTTAAACCTCGATAAAACCGCAGGCCTTTGCCCGCTGTCGTACAACATAGTGGCGTACAACATCGAAGAAGATAAACCCGTGCGCGATGCCAAAGGCTTTATGCAGCCAGTCAAAAAAGGCCAAGTGGGCTTATTGATCACCGAAATCAACGACAAACAGCCCTTCGACGGCTACACCGACGAAGAAGCCAGCAACAAAAAAGTCTTCCGCAATGTCTTTAAACAAGGCGACGCTTGGTTTAACACAGGCGACTTGGTACTCAACCAAGGCTTTAAGCACGTGGCCTTCGCCGACCGCTTGGGCGATACCTTCCGCTGGAAAGGCGAAAACGTCGCCACCACCGAAGTTGAATCCATGCTGATGGAATTTCCTGGCATCGAGCACGCCGTCGCTTACGGCGTAGAAGTACCGCACACCGACGGCCGCGCTGGCATGGCCGCCATTACCCTAAAAACAGGCACAGTTTTGAACTGGGCGGCACTGACCGCGCACCTGCGTGAAAAACTGCCTGTGTACGCCATCCCGATCTTCCTGCGCATCCGCGAACAAGAGGAAATCACAGGCACATTCAAATACCGCAAAGTGGAGCTAAAAGAAGAAGCCTACCACCTTGCCAAAGTGAACGAGCCTTTGTATGTATTGGCAGGCAAAGACAGCTGCTATCAAGCCCTCTCCCCTGAAATCGAAGCCGAAATCGACGCAGGCCGCATCAGCCTGTAATCCCCCAAA
The DNA here is from genome assembly GCA_039797885.1 of Pseudomonadota bacterium. Lineage (GTDB taxonomy): Bacteria > Pseudomonadota > Gammaproteobacteria > Pseudomonadales > Oceanobacteraceae > Venatoribacter. Next base: position 4,573 of record JBDKHD010000036.1, on the reverse strand, counting down.
GGCCGCGTTTGCGGCCTTTTTTCTTATTGGCTGGCACGGCCTATTCTGTCTTAGTTTTCGCATTCTTCTGTGCTAAAATCCGCGCCTTTCTTTTTTCCCGAGGACATGCGATGACCGCGTTCGTTGGAATTATCATGGGCTCCAAAAGCGATTGGCCCACCATGCAGCACGCCGCTACTATGCTCGACCAATTAGGTGTGGCTTATGAGGTAAAGGTCGTATCTGCTCATCGCACCCCAGATTTATTGTTTGACTACGCCAAAAGCGCAGCCGGCCGTGGCCTTAAAGTCATTATCGCAGGCGCAGGCGGCGCGGCGCATTTGCCTGGCATGTGTGCCTCGCAAACCTCATTGCCTGTACTGGGCGTACCCGTGCAATCTCGTGCCTTAAACGGCTTGGACTCTTTGCTTTCCATAGTGCAAATGCCAGGCGGTGTGGCCGTCGGTACTTTGGCCATTGGCGATGCGGGGGCAAAAAACGCAGGGCTTTTGGCCGCGCAAATTCTTGCGACTTCCGATACGGCCTTGTTTGAGCGCGTCGAAGCCTTCCGCATCAAGCAACGCGACAGCGTCTTGGCTGAACCTGATCCCAGAGCAAACTAACGCCCAACTCGGAACCCCTTATGAAAATAGGCATTTTAGGTAACGGCCAGCTGGGCCAAATGATGCAAAAAAGTGTGGCAGACCTCGTCGATATTGAGATTGCTCTCTACGACACCCGCGCCCACAGAGCCGAGGCTTTGGCCGCCTTTATTCAAAGCGTCGATCGCATTGGCTATGAAACCGAAAACATCGCCGCCGATATCGTCGCGGCGCTCGAGCCTGTGGCCGAAAAAGTCTTCCCAAGCCTTAATGCCCTAAAAACCTTTCAACACCGTTTAAAAGAAAAGAACGCACTGCGTGCCGCAGGCATTGCCACCGCCGATTTTGCTGCGGTGAACTCACTGGCCGATTTAAAACAAGCCATTCAAACGCTTGGCCTGCCGATTGTGCTTAAAACCACCACCGAAGGTTACGACGGCAAGGGCCAGTATGTGCTGCGCACGCCCGAAGACGCCGAACCCGCTTGGGCCGCCATTGGTGGCCGCGAGCTGATCGCCGAAGCCTTTGTGAAATTCAGCCGTGAAACCTCCGTCATTGCCTGCCGCGATGAACGCGGCCAGATCGAGGTGTGGCCGATGACGCAAAACATTCACCACGAAGGCATTTTGCGCTACTCGCTCTACCCCATTGCTGACCTCAGCGCCGAAAAACAAGCCTTGGCCGAACGCTACATTCGCCAGCTCACCCAAAGCATGGATTATGTCGGCACCATTACGCTGGAGCTGTTTGAAACCGAGGATGGTCTGGTGGGCAACGAAGTCGCCCCGCGCGTACACAACTCGGGCCACTGGAGCATCGAAGGCGCGCAAAACAGCCAGTTCCGCAACCATATTTTGGCCATCAGCGGCCGCAAAGTGGGCAGCACCGCCGCCATCTACCCAGCCGTGGCCATGATCAACGCTATTTCCAGCGAAAAGCCTGCGACCCTTGCCCGCACCTTGCCCCGTGCGCATTACCACAGCTACGGCAAAGACGCGCGCCCCAACCGCAAACTCGGCCACTGCACTCTAGTGGCGAACGACGTCCGTGAGCGCGATGCCCTGCTGAAGCAGCTGCAAGACTTTATCCCCGAAGCCGTGCGCCTGTAAGCGCCATTTTCTACGAGATATTTAATGTAGCGCAGCGCACTGCGCTCCATATGGCGGCCACTGGCCGCCGCTACACCGTCATCCTCTGACTTGACCAGAGTATCTACAGATTATCGGGTCAAGCCCGATAATGACGGCGTTTGGGGCATAACGGCGTTGAAGCCAAGCGATAACAATGAAGTTAGGCTGTTTGTAACTGCCTAAAATAAACAGGAGGCATCATGGCCAAATCCTTACAAGAACAACTGCTGGCCGCAGGCCTCATTGATAAAAACAAAGCCAAAAAAGCCGCCAAAGACATGAAGCGCCAAGACCACTTGCAGCGCACTGGCCAAGACAACGATTTGGACGCCGCCAAAGAAAAAGCCGCTTCTGCACTCAAAGAAAAAGCCGACCGCGACCGCGAATTAAACCTGCAAAAAGAGCAAGAAGCGCAAGCCAAAGCCATAGCCGCACAAGTGCGCCAGCTGGTGCAAACCAACGCCATTAAAAGCAACAAAGCCGATATTAAATATCAGTTTGTCGATGGCAAAAAAGTCAAAACCATCTACGTTGACCAAGCCCTCTTTGACCGCCTAAGCCGTGGCCAGCTGGCCATCATCGCCCTCGAGCAACCTGGCGAGAAAAAATACGAAATCGTGGCTTTAGCCATTGCCGAAAAAATCAAGCAACGCAAAGATAACCACTTTATTTACATAGCCGAAAACAGTGCGGCGGCTCTTGCCGAAGACGACCCTTACGCCGCCTACCAAATCCCGGATGATTTAATGTGGTAAGACTTTAATAGTATTTTATGTAGGCCAAACACAGGCTTCACGCAGGAGAAACACGTCTTCGTACAGGCGCCCTTTTAAATAAGCAATAAAAAAAGCCGCTTCCTATTACTAAGAAGCGGCTTTTCTTTGGCCCAGGCTTATTGGTCGATCTTCAAATGACCGTTATTCAACAAGTGGTTAATAATGGCCTGATCGTTACCCAAGGTGGTTAAGTCCACATTATTTAAGGTAATGGTCTGAGTCACCGAACCGTTGCCTTCATGGGAGACACTGACCACCGTATTGTTACCAACCTTATCAAAATGCAGGTACTGGCCAATGTTGGTTGCGCTCTCATGTTGTAACAGATCACGCAAATCCAGCACGTCGCCCTGTGTCCTGTTGAAGTCGGTAATCACATCCTGAGCAGGTGCAGCGGCTGTGCCCTGATCGCCCAGCTTCCACACAAAGACATCTGCGCCCGCACCGCCTGTTAGGGTGTCGTTGCCTGCGCCGCCATACAAAGTGTCGTTGCCCGCACCGCCAAGCAGATAATCGTTGCCTGCACCGCCATGCAAAGTATCGTTACCATCACCACCGACGAGATAGTCGTTACCAGTGGTGCCATAAATGGTATCGTCGCCCGCGCCGCCTTCGATATAGTAGTTTTGTACATCCAGTACGGCCTTAGCAACAGTGCTTCCATCTTTAGCTAACGTCAGAACTTGCGAGCTACCATCACTGAAAGTGACAGTGACCTTCGCACCAGCCAAATCACCACCCTTATCAACCAATTCCCCTGATGTTTTATCCGTGTCAGCTCCAAAGCGAAACTCATCGCCCGCTTTAAAATCGTTATTAGCGAAATTCACCGTTAAAGAGCTGGTTTGCCCAGACATTTTGCTGAAACTCACATTGCTTGACGAAATGCCCGTTAGAGTACCCAGGGTCGGCGCATAGCTTAACGAACCACTCAAATCAAACTGGCGCCCTGATGGAGCCAAGTCCACTTTGATGCTCGCAATGGCCAAATTGGGATCTAGGGTATCAAAACTAAAGCGGAACGCTTCTTTATCTCCATTAGTGTTGTTCGTATTCACTTGCGCTTGCACTTTTAACGCACCACGAAGTACATCATTACCACTGGTACCATGCACAAAGAGGTTATCGGTATTTTTAATATCAGGCTCTAAGCCACCTGTTGCTCCCGCGAAATCCACGACCGTGACGGGCATATTAACCGTTGTCGTTTTGCTGCTGCCATTACTGCTTTCCACGGTAGTCGCTGAAACCTGCAAGGGGATAACACCGCTAAAGCCCAATGTTGGCGTGAGCACCAGCTTATCGAGATTCCAGCCGTTCAAGCTAACACTGTTATTACCTGCGCTGGCGGTAAAGGAATGTGTGCCATCGGAAATCACCACCCCAGCAGGAACGCCACCTATAGTGATGTCGCTTAGCGTTTCCGAGCCATCCTTGTCGATCAGGTCCACCTTAATACCAGAGAGCTTGATATTGGTGTTCATCATGCCGTTATCCACGGACTCGGCCGAGAAGTAACCGCCATCGCCCTTACCTGTGCCGTTTGCAACAAAGCCGCCCACATCCGCACCTAGGGTAATCAGCTCTTCGGCACTGCCATAAAGCTTGTAGTTGGTGGAGTTTAAATCTTTAGAAGTCGCAGTGCTCCACGCGGCATTCACATCCTTTTCCAGAACTTGAATACTGAATTCCCCCTTGCTGTTTAAGTTGGCAAAGTAAGCTTCCAGCGTGTAATAGCCCGACTTTTCAGGCACAAAATTACCAATGGTAATAGTGCCAGAGCCTGAAGGGCCTGTATTCGTGGGGTGATAATTGCCATAGGCATCGCCCGAGGTCTGAGCCAAAACTTTGCCACCCAATTCAATCTGCATGGCATCGTCGGCATGGCCTGCAAAACTGTACATTTTGCCAGCCTCTAAATAGATCAGACCCGTATAAGACACCGCATCAAACTTAGTACCCACATTTTGATTGGTAAAATTACCGACAAACTCATTGGCTCGGCCTGTTGAATTAGGCGTTGAGCTTTCAAGCAAGGCCTCCAATTTATTGGAGGTGAAACTCGACTTACTCCCCCAGGTATTGG